>JAODGP010000045.1 GCA_025464345.1 Methanosarcinales archaeon
ACATAGACTTCATACACAGCAGTCCCCTGTAGCTTTACTCTTGAGAATTATACTCGCTTCTACTCTACCCGGTGATATTGTATTAGACCCCTTCGCCGGGACTGGAACTACGCTGGTGGTTGCTTATCAGCTAAAGCGTAATTCAATAGGTATAGAGATAGACCCTGAGTATGCCGGGGTTATTGAGAAGCGTCTAAACCATTTAAGACCGGCGGATAATATCCTGAAGTACTATAATTATTACAGAAATACACAAAGGCTGAGAGAGATCTGGCCGGCAGAGAAAGCACCAGCTATTGCCGGGCAAAGGAGGCTGTTTTAAAAATGTATGAGTTTACTGATGTTGTGGATTTTTATATCGGGATGGTAAAAGCTTTGAAAACAGGAAGAATCACTCTTCACTCACCCCTGGAAGAGATCTGCCTGAAAGCAGGTACAGACAATTTTGCTTATATTGACAATCGTAGAGATGCGAATGGGAAATACGGTTACGATTTGTGGGGAATTGCAAAAAATCGGTGTGAAGACAAAGAACAATTTGTAAGTTGGATTAAAAGCAAGGGGATAACCGAGAAACTTTTATATTCCAAATCAGAGCAGTTTCCTGATTTTATATTTAAAGTGAGAAAGCATGCCGGTAAATTGATTTGTGGCAGTTTGTTAGAGTTAAAAGACTCAAAAGGTGGCAGCATAGCATCGTTCAACTCAACATTGCCCACAAAATACAAAAGTCTTGAAGAAATTGACGTAATCAATGGCAAGAACCTCGTATCAAGAGTTGCTTCGATTATAGACGGGGAATTATCTTCAGAAAGCTTCTATCATACTTATGAGAGAAGATGTTTTTATCTTGTAAGAACACATGCGGGTAAAGACGACAAAGTGAAAATTTCTGTTGTAGATGGTTCGTTTTTTGAAACTGTTCCAAAAGACCATCTCATCTATCAAATGTTTTTGAATATTTTACGTCTTCATTTGGAGAAAAAAGAGATTAAGATACCACCGGATACCCTCAATCAGATCGAAAAAGCCCTTTCGCATGTTACTGACCAGACAATAATAGCGGCTTCGCAGGTCATAGAAAAAGCATCGGTACGTCCCCGTCTAAGAATTATGGCTGAAGTGCATTCAGAAGGAAATCCTCACAGTAGTTTTTACCCAGAAATTTCAGAACGAAGCATAAATCTGATTATCGAAGCATCAAGCTACGAGCAAAAACTTGCCAGGATAATATCACAAAAAATACCTGAGATAGAGATATTTACTATTCATCACAAGAGGAATGGAGAACATGTTGTCTTTCAATATAAATCTTAATGCCCCTTCGCCTAACAGACCGTATCTTGCTCCGCTATACTTCGCCAAAATCCTACAGGACTTCAGATACGCTCAAACCGTTATACGCCATGGCAGAAAAAAAGATGATAGACAATCTAAAAATGGAACCATAATTAGAAAGGGGAGGAGGGAAAGAAATGGGGAAGGTGATTGAGAGGGTAAAGCTCATAAATTTGTTTAACCCGAAGAAGTCAGTGGAGATAGATGCAATTATTTATGGCAACATCGCCTGACAACGGACATACGGCTTCTGTGAGTAATAGAAACTGAGCGAACGGAGCGAGCATCCTGAGAAGTTCGAGGCGAAAGGACGGTGAGCATATTCTGATCTTCACGAGCCAGCCGGCGCGGCTAAAAGATGACACCATACGAAGCATCCTGGAACAAAAAGTCCAGAATAAGCTTGAGTTTCAAGCTAAAGTTTATTCTTTACTGTTGCAGACCCTCATATATCTGCTCTAATAGCGCTTTATCCGACGGATACTCACTATTTATGATCTTATCGAGTTTCAATGGCAGCCCATCCATGCGGTATGCTATCCCTTCTGATTCCACACCCGTAATCGCAACGGGCAATGCCACGGATGCAATGGACATGGTCGGACTCTCAAACGGGTCTAACACGATGAGCGGTATATCCAGCAAATCCCTGACTTTAGCCGCAGGTAACGACGCCACCGGGTCTGCACCGACGATAAGAGCCGCATCCACTTCCTTCAGCACACCCATTACCGTCGTCTTACCCGGCTCAAATCGCTTATCACTGGAGAAGTCCACCCCGAATGGATAGCCTGTCTCACGCATCAGTAGCAGTACCGCACCCATAACGTTATAATGCCCCTTCATCGGGAATATCACATACCTCCTGCCCGTTTTATTCAATGTATCAACGAGTGTGAGAATAGCCTTTATGTTCTCATCAGCGTTCGCACCTGCGAGTACCCCGAGCCCGATGAAGATGACTCCATACATAGCACTCCTAAGCTTATCCGCTATATCCCGCAACTCTGTGATTCGCTGGTTGCATTCACCCGCTGGTTCACCCTTTAGCAGTTGCGTGAGTGTATTCGCAATCATTGCATCCTCGCCCGGCTTCACCTGTACGAACCACTGCTTCTTAAATCCCGGCTCTATAACATCAATCGCGATTATAGTCCGGTCTGTCACGCCCTTCATCGCATAACGCCCGGCTGGATATACTGAATACCGGGCGAGATGTCGTGGATGCGATACAACTGGATTAGAACCCCAGTATACGATTACCGTCGCTTTATCCCTTATTTCATCGAGCAATGCATAATAAAATGGATAATGCGCCTTCAATGCCGCATATAACAGATTATGGCATATGGATTCCGAGACGTCAATCACACCTCGTTTGTATTTCGCTATCCTGAGTGCCACCTGCTGCGCTTCATAACTGCTGTTACTCAGCCCGTATATGAGTGGCTTACTCGCTCCTTTCAGTATATCCACTGCTCGCGCTATCGCATCCTCGTAATTTGCTGGTTTACCATCAACAGTCGGGCGTTTCAGCCTGCCCTGATGCGATCTGAACTTCGCCACACCGAACCTGCAGACGTTTCTCAGCTCCTCTATCTCATTGTTCCTTACCCTGATTACTACATCATCGCAGAGGCATGCACAGAACGGGCAAACTGCCGCATTGTATATCCGCTCTGTATTACCTTCTGTGGCATCTCTCATAAGCCAATTCCCGCTCGCCAGGCAGTGCTGAGCTCCTCCAGTGGCAGTTCCACCAGCTTCCTCGCTCCTTCTCTCATCACCACCATACCATCACCTTTCGTATACCCTATCGCACTGACTTCAACACCACGGTCATGCATAAGCTTCTCGAAGTCCGCTCGTGCATCATGCCAGACTTCCACCACCCATCTTGTATTCGATTCCGAGAAGAGCTTATAATCGCACCTCATGCCCGATGGATTCAGATTCATACCTGAAATGTCTATATCCGCACCCAGATCGCCACCAATGAGCATCTCACATACAGCAACTGCGAGCCCACCATCGGATATATCATGGCAACTTGCAACCATGTGCGCAGCCATGGCATCACGCAATGCTGCCATACGTGCTTTCAACACTTCAGGGTCTGTCCTCGGCACTATACCCCCCCTCTCGCCTCGTAATCCGTAATACGCACTGCCACCAAGTTCTCGTTTCGTAACTCCAACCACGTACAGCGGATTCGATTCCTCTTTTGCATCAACCGTAATGCACTCACGTATATCATCACAGATGCCGATACCGAGTATCGCGGGTGTCGCCGGTATGGAGACATCAAGAGCTGATGATTCGTTATAAAAACTCACATTCCCGCTCACGAACGGTACACCGAGTGAAGAAGCCATATACCCGAGCCCACGGCAGCATTCATAGAATTCACCCATACATTGCGGATTCTCTGGATTACCGAAGTTGAGGCAATCTGCGAACGAATGTGGCACGGCACCAACCGCAGTCAGATTCCGGCATGCTTCGTCTATCGCACTTGCGGCACCCCAGAACGGGTTCAACTCACAATATGCGGGATTAACATCCGCGGTGATTGCTATTCCCCTAAATGAAGATTCCAGTGGCTTCAATACCGTGGCATCACCGTGCGTCTCCTTGCCCATGATGCCCTGCAGTGGTTTTAATACTGTCGCTGCTCTCACCTCATGGTCATAACGCCTGATAACCGATTCCTTTGATGCTATATTCGGTGATGCCAGCAGCATCTTCAATATCTCATTATAAGATTCAGGCTCTCTCATTTCTCTTTCCTCAGATTCTATGTTACATATCGTTTTTGGGCGTTCATAAACCGGCGTATCGAGCACAAAGCCAATATCCAGGTCGAATACGAGCTCACCGTGGTGGTATAATCTTATGTGGCTGCCACTAACCGCATTACCTATCACCGTGGCATCTACATCCCATTTGTCAAATATCGCCATGAGTGAATCCACCTTATCCGGCGTAACAGATAGCAGAAACCGTTCCTGCGATTCCGAAACCCAGATCTCCCATGCACGCATACCCGATTCCTTCAATTTCACACGCTCAAGGTGTATCTCCGCACCACAACCACCACTATGGCACATCTCGCTAACCGCACATGAGAGCCCGCCACCGCCAAGGTCTTTCATACCGCTTATCAGACCCCGAGCGTTGCACTCCAGAATGGCATGCATCAATGGCTCTTTCGTTATCGGATCACCGAGCTGGACTGCACTCCGGTATTCCTCGGCTTCCTTGAGAACACCGGAAGCGAAGGTGACACCGTGTATGCCATCACGCCCGGTCTTTCCACCAGCGAGTACGAGTGCATCGCCGGCTCGTGCTCTGCTATGTCTCAAATCCTTACGCTTCATTATACCCACACAGCCAACATTCACCACGCAGTTGCCCGCGTATCTATCATGGAAATACACCATCCCGGCACATGTAGGAATGCCTATGCGGTTGCCGTAATCGCTTATGCCGGAGACAACGCCGCTAAACAGGAATCTGGGATGCTTGACCCCCGCTGGTAGCTTCTCATACGGGTAATCGAGATGTGCGAAGAATAGAGGGTCTATCAATGCCACTGGCTGCGCTCCCATGCATATCACATCGCGTACGATACCGCCTATACCGGTAGCAGCACCGCCATAGGGCTCTACCGCAGATGGATGATTATGGCTCTCGAACGCCACGACGTATGCATGCTCATCATCGAACGCCACAACGCCCGCATCCTCTTCTATCACATCTATACATTGTGGCGCATTTATACCAAATATGAACCGCTTGAGGATTGGCTTTGAACTCTTATAGCAGCAGTGTTCCGACCACGCCTGTGCTATACTCTGCAGTTCCACGTCCGTTGGCTCTCTGTCTACCGACTTGAAATAGCGCTTCACCTTCTTCATCTCTTCTAAATTGAGTGCAAGCCCCATAACCGTGCTTATACGTATGAGTTCTTCCTCCGTTGCTCGCATCAGGCTTATTCTATCTGCCATGTTTACTGTTACATGATGATCCCATCAAACGTAATCTTCCCTTTGTCTGTATATCCCCTTGCCGTTTTTAGTTTTTATATATGCCACTGGCAATATAACGAATGGTGAACAAATGGAGCTACTGTGGTTAGCACCGCTTGCAGGGCTGATAAGTCTCGTATTCGCTGTGATATTCGCAGTTTATACGCTGAGGCAGGAATCGGGCGACGAGAGGATGAATGCAATCTCAGAAGCCATTCAGGAAGGTGCTTCTGCGTATCTCAACCGGCAGTATCGGACCATTGCAGCAGTTGCTATCATACTTGCGGTGGTTTTATTGCTCGCATTAGCACGCACCATGGGCTTCTTCGACTCCAGCCGTGTGGCTGCTGCATTCCTGGCTGGCGCTTTATGCTCAGCCGCAGCGGGGTATACCGGCATGTTCGTATCCACACGTGGTAATGTCAGGGTTGCGCAGGCTGCGAAGACCGGCGGAGTGCGTAAAGCGCTCGCAATTGCCTTTCGTGGTGGGTCAGTAACGGGCTTGTCGGTCGTAGGGCTCGCTTTACTCGGAACTGCCATACTTTACATCTTCTATGGCAGGAGCACCCATGCAGTTGACCTGATTGTCGGTTATGGCTTCGGTGCATCACTTATCTCGTTATTTGCACGGATAGGTGGTGGTATATACACAAAGGCAGCGGATGTGGGTGCTGACCTGGTCGGCAAGGTGGAAGCGGGCATACCAGAGGACGACCCGCGAAACGCTGCGGTCATCGCCGATAATGTCGGTGATAATGTCGGTGACTGCGCAGGCATGGGTGCTGACCTCTTCGAGACATATGTGGTGACTGCGATAGCGGCGATGCTGATTGGCGGTTTGATAACCAGGCAGGGCATAGTAAGGTCTATATTCCCGGGTGTCGCTTCCGAGCTTGCACTTATTGAGTATCCTCTATTACTCGGCGCTGTGGCTATCTTCGCTTCCATAATCGCTATCTTCACGGTGCGAATGGGCAGGAGTGAGCGAATCATGCGTGCGCTCTACAATGGCGTCGCCACTGCTGCCGGGCTCAGCATCATCCTCTTCTACGTGGTCACCGCGCTGGTGATAGGCAGAGATGCGCATGCAATTGCGCTCTTCATCTCCACGGTTATCGGGATTGTAATAATGGCGCTCATGGTCATCGTTACCGAGTATTTCACGCAGATGCATGCTCCTGTGCGTGCCATTGCCGATGCGAGTAAGACCGGTGCGGGGACAAACCTGATTACCGGATTGGCGATTGGTATGCTCTCCACGGGCTTACCTGTGCTGATCATCTGCGGTGGCATACTGGCTGCTTATTTCATACCCCTATCGCTTACAGGCTCGAGCATCGTCGGGCTCTACGGGATAGCGATAACTGCGGTGGCTATGCTATCCACTACCGGAATCATCATCGCTCTCGACTCCTATGGACCGATAACGGACAATGCAGGTGGTATAGCGGAGATGGCGGATTTGCCTGCGGTTGTGAGGGAACGGACAGACAGGCTCGATGCGGTTGGTAATACCACGAAGGCGGTGACGAAGGGCTATGCCATTGCCTCGGCTGCAATTGCCGCGCTCGCTCTGTTCTCCGATTATCTGCACAAGGTGAACCTGCCTGCGAGTAGTTTCAGCCTCTTCAGCCCGCTCGTTATGGTCGGGCTCCTGCTCGGTGGGCTCCTGCCTTTCATATTCAGTGCGGTGCTCATGCGAGCGGTTGGGAGGGGCGCATTCAAGGTTGTGGAGGAAGTGAGGCGGCAGTTCAGGGAGATACCGGGCATCTGGGAGGGCAGAGCGAAGCCGGAATATGGCAGATGCGTCGAGATAGTGACATCAGCAGCACTCAGGGAGATGATAATACCGGGTATGATAGCCGTTGTGGTGCCGATAGCCGTGGGGTTGTTCAGTCCGATTGCACTTGGCGGGCTCCTGATAGGCGTCATCGTGTCCGGACTGGTGCTGGCGCTGATGATGGCGAATGGCGGTGCGGCATGGGACAATGCGAAGAAGATGATAGAGGACGGCTATCTGGGTGGCAAGGGCAGTGATGCGCACAAAGCGTCAGTCGTGGGCGATACCGTGGGCGACCCCTTCAAGGATACCGCCGGACCCGCAATCAATCCGCTCATCAAAGCCATGAATATGGTCGCAATTCTGTTCTCCACGCTATTCATACTGATTTAGATGGGGAAACTTTGCAACCGTCTTATTATCTCGTCCCTGTGCGGGATGCCGCTCACGCCCTCCGCCTCGACCACGAACGA
>JAODGP010000046.1 GCA_025464345.1 Methanosarcinales archaeon
GCTATATGAGGCATTGAGGCGTGGTATTGATGTGGACGAGATAGCGAGGTTGAGCGGTATAGACCCGTTCTTCATCAATAAGATAGCGAAGTTAGTGCGGATGGAGCATAAGCTGAAGGATAGCTTAGACGCTGAGATATTGCGAGAAGCGAAACGGATGGGCTTCACGGATGCGCAGATAGCGCGTTTAGCGGGTCGAAGCCGGGAAGAGATAAACGAGCTGCGGAAGGCGAAGGGGATAGTACCGACATACAAGATGGTGGATACGTGCGCGGCGGAATTCGAAGCCAGGACGCCTTATTTCTATTCCACTTATGAGACGGAATGCGAATTGAAGCCTTCATCGAGGAAGAAGGTACTGATCATCGGTGCCGGTCCCATACGGATAGGACAGGGTATCGAGTTTGATTACTGCACGGTGCATGCGGTGAAGGCACTAAAAGATGCGGGTATAGAAGCGCATATCATAAATAACAACCCTGAGACCGTATCTACCGATTATGACACCTCGGATAGGCTGTTCTTCGAGCCACTCACACTTGAAGATGTGATGAATGTAATCGAGCGAGAGCGGTACGATGGTGTGATGGTGCAGTTTGGCGGTCAGACATCGGTCAATCTCGCAGTACCGCTGAAGAACGAGCTCAAACGATTGAACCTGAATACAGAGATACTCGGTACTCCGCCGGAGAGCATAGATATGGCGGAGGATAGAGAGCAATTCAGCAAGTTCCTCATCACCCTTGGTATTCCACAGGCTGATAGCGGTTACGCAACTTCTATTGAAGAAGCGAGGGATGTAGCCGCGCGAATTGGCTTCCCCGTACTCGTTCGCCCGTCTTATGTGCTCGGTGGTAGAGCGATGGAGATAGTACATGATGACGAGGATCTTGAGCGTTACATGCGAGAAGCGGTCAGGGTATCGAGAGATAAGCCGGTTCTTATAGATAAGTTCCTGGAAAAAGCGACGGAGATAGATGTGGATGCGGTATGTGATGGCGAGGATGTCCTGATAGGTGCGATAATGGAGCACATAGAGGAGGCGGGCATACACTCCGGCGATTCCGCATGTGTCATACCACCACAATCGCTATCTGATGGGGTTATACGCACGATAAGGGACTATGTGCGCCGGATAGCACTCAATCTTGGCATAAAAGGGCTGGTTAATATCCAGATGGCGGTAAAGGACGGCGTGGTCTATGTGCTGGAAGTGAACCCGCGTGCAAGCCGGACGATACCGTATGTGACGAAGGCAACGGGGATACCGCTGGCGAAACTCGCAGCCATGGTGATGCTCGGCTATAAACTGCGTGATTTCAATATAAAAGAGCGAGAGCATGAACATGTAGCGGTGAAGGAGGTGGTATTGCCGTTCGTCAAATTAAAGGGTGTTGACACCATTTTGGGACCGGAGATGAAGAGCACGGGCGAGGTGATGGGTATAGACATGGAGTTTGACAAGGCGTTCTTCAAGTCTGAACTGGCTGCCGGGAATCCTCTGCCGTATGATTCCGGTGATAAAGTCTTCATCTCAGTATGTGATGCAGACAAGGCGGATATAGTGGATGTGGCACGCAAGCTGATAGAAGCGGGTCTGGAGATACTCGCTACTGAAGGTACATGCGCATATCTGAGAGACCACGGACTGGACGCTACGGAACTGAGGAAACTGCGTGACGGTTCACCGAATGTGATAGAACGTATGCGCTCGCGTGAGATAAAACTGGTGATAAATACGCCGACCGATAAGCAGTCGTACAGCGATGGTTACCAGATAAGACGAGCCTGTATTGACTACGGTGTGCCATATATAACAACGAAAGAGGCGGCGAAAGCAGCGGCATCCGCTATACTGGCATTAAAGAATAAAGGAATCTCAATCAGGTCAATAAACGAATATCTCAATTCAATGCAGTAAGAGTGGTTGTTGAGGAGACACCAAATTTTTCAACCAATTTTTTCTTTCCGAAGATATAGAAAATTCTTTTATCTTTAAACTTATCATATAGGGAGCGAAGAGATGAAGAGACGTAAGCCGAAGTTCGAACGATACGGATGGAGGCACAAGAAGAAGCTGAGCAAGAGCTGGCGTAAGCCCCGTGGACATGATAACAAGCTCAGAGAGCATATAGCGGCGAAAGGTGCATGGGTGAATGTGGGCTACCGGCGCAGGAGGGACGAACGCGGGCTGCATCCTTCGGGCGTTCCCGAGGTACTGGTGTATAATCCAGCCGAGCTGATGGCACTCACACCCGGTGAAGTGGCTGTACGAATAGCCTCAGGCGTTGGATCAAGGAAGCGGGAGCAGATAGAGCGAGAAGCAGCATCTATGGGCTTTAAAGTGCTGAATCCCAGAATGATGTGAGATGCCGAAGCGAGCTCCTGACCCGCTTACAGAAGATGAGCTGAATCGAATTCTTGATGCCGCGATAGTGAATGAGCGTGATTATTTGATACTGCGACTGCTCGCACGGACCGGTATCCGCATAGGTGAATTATACGGTGTATACAAAGAAGGCAGGTGGGTTTACGGGATACAGAAGAAGGATATTGATTTCTCCAACAAGCGGCTATGGGTATATTCACTGAAACAGCGCAAATACGTGCGGCGGGAAGTGCTGGTTGATGATGCCACCATCGTGCTCCTGCGGCGATATACCGCTAATATGAAGCCCGATGATTATGTATTCAGAAGTATATCCTATCGTCAGATCCAGCGTCTGCCGAAGAAGTATGCGCGGCTCGCCGGTGTGGAGAAGAACGTATCATGCCATTCGTTCCGCCATTTCTTCATCACCAACTCGTGGCGTAAGGGCATTGACATCGCACGGCTACAGTATCTCGCCGGACATGCAGACCTGAAGACCACGATGATATATACACATGTAACGACCGAGGATGTGGAGCGTAAATATCGAGAGATATACGATAAATAATCTGCTGCTGGATAAGTCAGATGTAATCATCCTCTCGATTATGGCTTCGCTAAGTATGGTGACAGGATAAGCAGATGATGGGCAGGAGAGCATAGTTGGTGCGAAAATCTCAAATCACACACCGTTTCACGATTTTTAATCGCTCCTTAATCTCTAATTCAATTTGACTATTTTCATCGCCTCCCCTTAAATGGTAGACGAAGCTCCTTACCCCAGCGGTAATCTCTGAACCAGAATACACCGGAAGCGAAACTGGATATTGATTGCTGCTTACGCCAGTGTGTTATATGCCGGAGTTTGCGCAGCACTCTGTCCAGTAATGTCCTGTGTTCATCCCCGGTGAGTTCTTCCAGGCGATTGTATAACCCCTCAAATTCGCTACACACGTCCCTCAGCTCCTTATCATCACTGTAAGAGACTGCCAGATCCTTCAGTTCTTCATACACACCCTTTACCTGATCTTTGTAGTCGTCCATCATCCCCACCATAAAAGACTTCTTCGCTTCGGTCAGAGCTCGCTCAAGCCTGTCAAGCGTCCACCCACTGGCTAACACCTTCACCTCAGGATAGAACTTCCTCACGTACTCGGGCTTCTTTGAGAGTATGTTCCTGAGGCTGACGATACCCACGAGTACTTCGTTCTCAACGACCGGCAGCCGCTTTATACCTCGCTCTATCAGTATCTCACATGCCTTCTCCACCGGCGTATCCGGCTCTATGGTCATCAAAGGTGAGGACATCACGTCCTTCGCTTTTACCTCACTCGCCTTTCTGTCATTTAACAGGACCTTTAATGCTATGTCCCGCTCGGTGATTATACCCGCGGGCTTACCCTTAGACGTGATCACCACACTGCCTATCCTCAAATTCTCCATATCCTTCACCACGTCTATCACCGGCGTATCTTCATCTGCCGTTATTATCGGCGTGGTCATTATATCACGAGCCTTCATGCCCTCTTCGCCACCTCTTCATAGGTTGAAACCGTGTATTCTGCGATTTTATCCCATGTGAAATATTTCAAAACGCGCATCCTGCCACGTCTACCCATCTCCTTCGCTCGCTCCATATCATCCAGCAGTGTGGTTATCCCCCATGCTATATCCGCAGAATTACTCCCGTCCACATGTACACCGGTCTGGTCATGACCGGAAGGGATGACGAAATCACGGAGTCCGCTTATGCCCCGTGCACCTGCAACAACCGGTTTACCCATCGCCATCGCCTCCAGAGCAACGATACCAAAGGGCTCATAGACAGACGGTACTGTGAAGAGATCACAACTACCATAGTGGAGTATCCGCTCCTCCTCGGTTACGAACTCAAATCTTGTCTTTACCCTGTCCTCTATACCCAGCCGTGTTATCAGATCAATTATAGTCCGTTCCAGCTCACCTCTGCCGAGTATAACCAGTTTCGCCTCCGGATGCTTGCTTATAACAGTGGGAATCGCCTTCACAAGGTTCACAACGCCCTTCACTGGCGTCAATCTACCGATGAAAAGTATCATCTTCTCATCAGGAGCGATACCGTATCCTGCGCGTAACGCTGCTATATCTTCCGGTTTCACACGCTCGGGACTATATACGTCCGCATGGATGCCGTTCCAGCATACCGTTATCTTATCAGGGTCTATACCATGCCTTATCAGGTCTTCCTCCATCGGGTAGCTCACGGTGATGATCCTGTCTGCCACTTCTGCTGCCGTCTTCTCGATATGGATCACCGTATCAGATCCGCCGCCAAGGGCTCTCCCCCATTCTGTGGAGTGGAAATGGAATACGAACGGCAGACCTGTCTCCTGCTTTACCATTATACCCGCCATCGCACTTAGCCAGTCATGCGCACAGATCATATCGAACGTATAACCTTCCTTCTTTATCAGGCTATTTACAAATTTGGCAGCACTGAGTATGTTGTAAATGAGTACATCGCCGAAGAATCTGATCCCGGTACCCCACTTCTTCAGGTCTTCTGTCACAAATATTGGCAGTATATTGCTACCATCAACGAGCATTGGTCTGTTAACATCTATGCCTTTCAATACCTCTCTGGTCTTTAATGTGCCGTCGTTGAACGTGAACACCGTGATGTCATGACCCAGCTCAAGAATTGCAGGGCATATATTCGCAGCATACGTGCCCAGACCACCCACAAGCCTCGGAGGATACTCCCATACGAAGAAGCCTATACGCATACACATATAACTCATTTGATAGGATATAAAAGCTTCTGCTTGAACGAACGGTGGTCATAAATCTCCTTTTTATCAATGCCCGAGCTTATCAATTGCGATTTCCGCAGCCCTCCTGCCTGACAGGAGCATGGCGCCGAAGGTGGGACCCATTCGTGGCAGACCAAAAGCTGTGGAGACAGCCATGCCCGTCACTATCAGCCCCGGATACAGTTCCGAAGTGCGCGTCACCACAAGATCCTCGGATTTATCAACCCACATGGCACCCTCTCCCTTCGTCTCCAGGAGCTTTCGTGCCTCCAGCTTCTTCAACACCACCGCTTCGTGCCCTGTGGCATCTATGACGAGATGCGATTCCAGTGATACAGGGTCGACGCATGCAACAGGTTGGGGAAGCGTTGAGACCGCTGTCCAGTTCACCACGACACCGCATACGGCATCATCATGAACCACCACATCCTCCAGCATCACCATGTTCAGTATCCTGGCGCCGGAATCGCATGTTGCGGCTATCAGTTTCGAGCATGCATGTGCGGCATCGGCAACAAAGAGCCCGTCAGTGTATTCCCTGAGAGGCACTCCGAGCTCCTCAAGGCATTCCTGCGCAGGTGCGCGGACCGTGAGCTTGTTCATCAGGAATCCCCCGAGCCAGAATCCGCCACCAAGATAGTTGTTCTTCTCTATCAGCAGCACCTTTACACCGCTTGATGCCAGCTCCTTCGCAGCCATCAAGCCCGAGGGTCCACCGCCAACAACGATAACCTCGCTCTCCAGGTAGCGTTCAAATTCTTTCGCAAACTCAGCCACTATCGCCCCTGTTATCTGATTCTCCGATACGGAAGCAAAAGATATGTTCATCTTTAGAATAGCTTACCACGATTCATTATCTCATTCGGGTCCAGAACCCGGAGGAACTTCTTCCAGACTTCAGCAAGATACCCTATTCTTTCCACTGTCGGCTCTATTATTCCCGCATAAGGTCTGAACCAACCATAGATTCCCAGGTCTAACAACTTGTGGAACTGCCTCTCATTATAATTCCTCAATTTCGCGCCGAATCCGGGGTCACTTCCATCATAAAATATATCGAGTTCAAAATAACAGAGCTGCCCGTGAAAACTGTATATCGGGTCAATATAGAAATGAACGTGGTCCCTAGGTATGCCAACCTCAATAGCAGTGCGTTCATGCACTTCATAGTACTTCTTTGCGAGCGTAAGAGGACCATATAGCCCGATACAGTGGTAGTTGCCCCGTATGCCAAAGACCATGCAGCTGCACTCAGCACCACCCAGGCTCTCAGCCTCGAACGTTCGCTTGAACTCATCGCGTACATCAATGACTTTCCCGCACGATTCTTTGATGTATGCACGCACAAGTCTGTTCTTTGCCTCGAATATGCCATCAATGCCCTCAACGAGCACACAGAGCACGAACTTCGGTAGCTCCTCGTAAGGGTAATCGAAGGTGCCAAATATGCCCTTCAGCCAGCTCTGGTTGTCCACCAGCCGGATACTCGCCGCTAATTCATCGTTCATCAGGTTATATATCAGCCCGGTCGAGTCTTCCACATCGTCAAATCCAATGAAATATTCCTCACGATTATCATACATGCGATATAATTTCGCCGTCAGTTCGGTCACCACGCCACATGTGCCGGGGTGTGCGCATAATACGCCCGCAAAATCCGGTCCAACACCGTATCGGAAGTATGGCATATCGGATATAGCACGAGAGCCGGTCTTTATTATCTCACCGTTCGGGAGCACCATCTCAAATGAGATGGTGTGGTCATGCCCATCAGCCGCAGCGGTCTGGTATATACCACGCAGATAATAGTTCACGAGCACGCTCACGGTGAGTGGCGCATCGGGGAATGCGGGTCGGAGCTTGTATTTCCGCGTATGCTCCATGAGCATACCGAATGTCACACCGGGCTCAACCGTTGCGGTCTTCATATCGGGGTTTATCTCTATGATACGCTTCATTCTCCCGAGGTCCAGGAGGATACTACCGTCGTGTACCGGTATTGCGAGACCACGGACATTTATACCCGTGCTGTAAGGGACTACCGGTATCTTCTCCCTGTTCGCGAGCATCAAAACCGCTCTGACCTCTTCCTTGTTCGCCGGGCGGACCACATACGCCGGTCGCTTCGGTGGCACAAAATACCAGTGCTGGTCACGTGAGTACGACGCACAGATTGCTATATCATCGGTAGCGTTCTCATCACCCACTATGGATTTCAACTCCTCTATCAGCATGGTTAGTAAGTAATAGATCAGCATATTAAAAGTTCGTGGTTTGGATCTGCTTGTAGATAATGTTGAAATCGCTCATCCTTCTAATCGGACATACAACCATGCGAAGCCAAACTGGTTGATTATCCTGAGAGGGGTTTGTAAACCAAACATGCCCGGTCATATCTGTCAGAAACGTTTGAAATCTGTCCTTTCCTATTACATCCAAAAAGTATTCGGAGATACTGTGAACACAGCACTATATTTAAATACTCCAGATGGTATAATAATACGCAAAATGGCGAAGAGGCACAGTCCAAGAAGAGGCTCTTTAGCATTCTCACCACGGAAGCGAGCAAGGAGTGAGACCTGCAGGATAAGGCGGGAAGAGGTAGTGCCGGGCAGGCATATCCAGGGTTTTGCCGGTTACAAAGCTGGCATGACCCATATCATTCTGAATGATAATTCCCCTCACAGTCTCACAAAGGGGATGGAGATATCCGTTCCCGTTACTGTAATAGAGACACCGCCGGTGAAGGTGGTGGGTTTCCGGCTTTATAAAGAGACGGTGTATGGTAAAGTCGCATTGACCGAGGTGCATCCGGGTAGTAATAATGACATAGAGTTATCCGATCTTACCATGAGCGATGGTGTGAGCGTCAGACTGATAATATCAACAATGCCAGAGCTTGTGAGTGGTATACCGAAGAAGAGGGGCGAGTTGATGGAGCTGAAGATGAGCGGTGTGCCGGAAGCTGACCTCGAATACGCACAGAAGGTACTTGGTTCTGAGATAAGAGTTGGAGATGTATTCAGGGAGGGTGATTTCGTGGATGTCACCGCGGTGACGCGCGGTAAAGGCACACAGGGTCCGGTAAAGCGCTGGGGCGTTACTATACAGAACGCAAAGGCACGTAAATCCGGTAAAGGTCGTCATGTGGGCTGTATTGGGGGCTGGCGCCCCCGCAGGGTAAGGTGGCGAATACCACAACTCGGACAGACAGGCTATCAGCAGCGTACCGAGTATAACAAGCGCATATTGAAGATAGGAACTGACGGGTCGGAGATAACGCCGAAGGGCGGATTCCTGCATTACGGGCTGGTGAGGAATGAGTACTTGCTGGTCATGGGTAGCGTTCCAGGTCCAAAGAAGCGATTAATACGAATATCGCATGCCATACGCCCGTATCCGAGACTGGCTGCACCGGAAATAATATATATAAGCAGGGAATCACAACAGGGTAATTGAAGCGATGGCGGTAAAAGCGAAAGTGCTGGATTTATCGGGTAACATTGTACGTGAGATATCCCTGCCCGGGGTGTTCAGAGAGGAGTACCGACCCGACCTGATAAAGAGAGCTGTTCTTGCTATACAGTCGCACCGACTCCAGCCGAAGGGTACGAGTCCGCTATCCGGGAGGCAGACCTCAGCAGAGAGCTGGGGCGTGGGTAGGGGCGTATCCCGCGTGCCTCGTATAAAGAACGGCAGGCGAGCAGCTCGAGTGCCCCAGGCTGTTGGCGGCAGGCGGGCACATCCTCCTAAGGTGGAGAAAGTGCTAAAACTCAAGATAAACGATAAGGAGCGGCGAAAAGCTATAAGGTCGGCTATCGCAGCCACTGCAAATCCGGAACTCGTGAGACAGAGAGGACACAGGTTCAATGAGGATGTGGAACTGCCGATAGTGGTGGATGATGCGGCAGTCACACTGGATAAGACGGCGGATGTAGAGGAGTTCTTCCATACCATTGGCATAGGTGACGACCTTTTACGAGCACGTGTGCGTAAGGTAAGAGCAGGTAAGGGTAAGATGCGAGGCAGACGCTACAAGACGAGGAAGAGCGCATTGATCGTTATTTCAGGCGATGAGGCTCCGGATATAAGGATAACCTCGAGTGCGAGGAATCTACCGGGCGTGGATGTGACATATGTGGGTGCACTGAATGCCGAATTACTCGCTCCGGGCACGCATCCCGGCAGGTTGACCATATGGACTGAATCATCCCTCAGGAAACTGTGATTGATATGATATTGAAACATCTCGTGGCTACGGAAAAAGCAACTTTAATGATCGATGAGGAGAACAAACTCCAGTTCATAGTGGATATGAAAGCAGATAAGCGTGCGATAAAAGAAGAGGTGGAACGGCTATTTGATACACCAGTGAGGAGCGTGAGGACGATGATCACATTTAAGGGCGAGAAGAAGGCGATAGTGGAACTGGAGGAGGAAGGTAAGGCGAAAGAGATAGGTACTTCTCTTGGTATATTAGCATAAAATTAAGAGAAATGGGTAAGAGAATATTAGCGCAACGCAGAGGTAAAGGCTCTCCTGTCTTCAGAGCGCCTTCTCACCGGTACAAAGGTGACCTGGAACACGTGCGGGTAGAGAAGAACGAGACAGTGACTGCAAGAGTCGTGCAGATACTGCACGATCCCGCAAGGAGTGCGCCCATCGCACGAATAAGACTGGATGGCGGTGAAGAGCGGTTCATTATTGTGCCTGAGGGTGTGGGAGAAGGCGAAGAGATAGCTTACGGCGAATCCGCAGGTATAAAAGTGGGCAACACGTTGCCATTGCGCTGTATCCCTGAGGGTATGGCGATATGTAATATAGAGGCAAAGCCCAGTGATGGCGGCAAATTCGCACGTGCTTCGGGCAATTACGCCACTCTTGTAACGCATGAGGCAGAAACGGGCAGGAGTCTCGTGATAATGCCAAGTGGTAAGAAGAGATGGTTCTCCTGGGATTGCATGGCGACGATAGGAGTGGTAGCAGGAGGCGGTCGAACGGATAAACCGTTTGTAAAGGCTGGTAAGCGTTATCACAGTATGAAGCCGCGGGCAGCAAGGTATCCAAGAGTGAGAGGTGTGGCAATGAATCCTGTTGACCATCCGTTCGGTGGTGGTGGGCATCAGCATATTGGTAAGCCAAAGACACCGGCGCGGGGTGCACCACCGGGCAGGAAGGTGGGTAACATAGCAGCAAGAAGAACCGGACATAAACGATAAAAAGATAAATAGAAGAAGGGTAATTTATAAACATGGCGAAGAAGAGAGCAAAAAGTACACTGAGGCGGAAGGAAGAGGAATTCCGATACAGGGGCTATACATTAGCGAAGCTGAGGAAGATGAAACTGGAGGAGTTAATGGCGCTATTACCGGCGAGACCGCGCAGGAAACTGAAGAGAGGATTGAGAGAGGACGAGGAGAAGCTGCTGGAGAAGATAAGGCACAGGGACGAGGTCAGAACGCATCTCCGGGATGCCATTGTGCTGCCGAGCATGGTGGGTAAGAAGATAGGGATACACAATGGTAAGGGCTTCGAGTACGTGGAGATAAAGCCGGAGATGATCGGGCATTATCTGGGTGAGTTCGCACTGACGAGGAAGAAGGTGGTGCATGGCGCCGCGGGTGTTGGAGCGACGAGGTCTTCCAAGTACGTACCGCTGAAGTAGAGATGGGCAGGGTGAGGTATTCGCTGGATACTGAATTTGTGGATGAAGATACAATTGCGAGAGCCATGGCTTATGAGCTCCATATCTCACCGAAGCATGCATACGAGATATGCAGAGCGGTGAAGGGTATGAAGGTTGAAGAAGCGGAACGGTATCTGGAAGCTGTTATTGCGGGGCGGGTGGCTATTCCTTTCAAGCGCCATAAGAAGAAGGTGGCACATCGCAGGCTGAATAAGTGGTACGCGGGCAGATATCCGGTGAAGGCGAGTGAAGCGATATTGAAATTGTTGAGAGAGGCGCGAGCGAACGCGGAATACAAAGGACTCGATGGCGATACGATGCGGATATGGCATATAGCAACGAAGAAAGGACGTACGATAGAGGGAATAATGCCAAGAGCTTTCGGACGTGCAACACCAAAGAATACAGATACTGTCACGATAGAAGTGATATTGAAGGAAGAGGGGAGCTGAAAGTGATAGAGAAACTGTTTGTCCGTGAGGGCATAAAGAAGGTCAGACTGAACGAATTTTTCGAGAAGGAGCTGGAACGAGCCGGTTATGGCGGTATGGAGATAAAGCGAACGCCGATGGGCACGCAGATAACGGTGAAAGTGGAGAAGCCGGGTATGATAATAGGCAAGGATGGCAGACGAATAAAGAAGCTGACGGAGGAAGTGGGCAAGAGGCACGAACTGGACAATCCACAGCTGGATGTACAGCCGGTAGAGGTGCCTGATCTGTGTGCAACGCTGATGGCAAACCGGCTGGCAAAACTGATAGAGCGAGGCTGGCACTTCAGAAGGGCGGGCAGGTCCATGCTGCAACGAATAATGGAGAAGGGAGCTCTTGGCTGTGAGATAGTGATGTCCGGCAAGTTGAAAGGTCCGAGAGCACGGATGGAGAAGATGGTGGCTGGCTACATAAAGCATTGTGGCGAGGTAGCGGAAGAGATGGTGGATCGCGGCTATGCAATTGCAAGGGTGAAATCGGGTGTCATAGGTGTGCAGGTATGGATAGTGAAACCCGGAGCGGAACGACCGGATGCCTTCCGTATAATAAAGAAAGAGGAGCCTGAAGAGGCGGAAAAGGAAGTAGAAAAAGAAGAATCTGAAGATGAGAATAATATGGGAGAATGAGCATATTTAGAGTGGAAGATATAAGGAAGATGAGTGCTAAGGAGCGAAAGGAGGAGCTTGAGAGCTTGCTTTCGGATTTATTGCGTGAGCGTGGGATGGTAGCAATGGGTGGCGCAGCGGAGAACCCGGGCAGGATAAGAGCGATAAGGCGAGCGATAGCGCGGCTAAAAACGGTTGAGAACGAGATAAAGAAGGGGATAAGATGAAAGAGGGAAAAATGAGCGTGAGTACACAGATCTGTGATAAATGCGGCTTACCGATAGATTTATGCATATGCAGGGAGATAGCGAAGGAGCAGCAACTGGTGAAAGTGACGACGGTGAAGCGGCGGTTTGGCAAAATAACGACGGTGATAAAAGGAATAGACGAGAAGGAGGTGGATCTGAGGAGTCTGTCAAAAGAGTTGAAGTCGCGATGTGCATGTGGTGGTACGGTAAAAGAGGGCTGTGTGGAGTTGCAGGGTGATCATACGGCGGAGGTGAAGAAGGTATTGCGCGAGATGGGCTATCGTCTGGAGGATGAGAATTGAAGAATTACTCCAGGGGGAACTGATGGGACTGATGATGGAAGTAGAAGATAGCAGTAATAAGGACATGATAGGGCTGCGTGGCAGAGTTGTGGATGAGACGAGGAACACGTTCGTAATAGAGACTGAGCAGAGCGAAGAGAAGCGGATACCCAAAGCCGGGAATGTCTTTATCTTCTCGCTTGAAGGTGGTGTACGCGCGAGGGTGCGCGGCGATATGCTCATTGCGAGACCGGAAGACAGGATAAAGAGGGGTGCAGCACACAGATGAAGCGGGATATAGGAATAGATGTTAAGGTGCCGGAGCGAGAATGTGACGATGTTAACTGCCCGTTTCACGGTAAACTGCCGGTCAGGGGTCAGATAATAGAGGGCGTGGTCGTCAGTGATCGTGCGGCTAAGACGGTTGTGGTACAGCGCACGTATCTGAAGAAGATATGGAAGTACGAGCGATACGAGCCAAGGCGGTCGAAGATTCACGCGCATAATCCTCCTTGCATATCCGCGAGGGTCGGAGATACAGTGAAGATAATGGAATGTCGTCCGCTGAGCAAGACGAAGAGTTTTGTGGTGGTGGAGAAGCGTCCGCCGGAAGGGGCTAACTGATAAACGAAACTTCACCTTTTGTCATTTTTACTTTTATTCTTTATGCTTTTACGGGCATAAATCAAAAAACATTTAGTTCTGTCAGGTCATATTGATAAGCATTATGAGAATGGAAGAGGAAGGTGGAGAGAAGATAAGAATAGCGCAGGTATCCTGCGGCACTGTATATGGACTTGTGCAGCATGAGATAGAGCGGGCAGCGGAAGAAGTGGGTGCGGAGCTGGTCATACCCGAGGTTGATCTGGACTATGTGGCATCGAAGACCGAAGAGTTCGGGTATGATCTGAACAACAATTATGGACTGGCTGTGGCACTTGCGAGGGGCTATGCGGTAGCAGAAGGTTTAAACGATGTTGATGCGGTCTTTATTGCCGGCTGTCACAAGTGTCCGCGTGGTGCGGTTATACGTACAGAGATAAGGCGGATAATACAGGAACGGACACAATTGCCTGTGGTTATGTATCCCTTCACCGAGCGGACGAAAGCGGGAGAGCTGTTGACCCGTATGGAAGCGCTCGTGACGATAGTGCGGAGGAGGTGGATACTGGAACGAACCAGGCAGGAGGGGCTTACTGCTGGCATTGATTCAGGCTCCACGACCACGAAAGCGGCGGTGATGCTCGACGATCAGGTGCTTGGCGCAACATGGTCACCCACACGTGATGTCGTGACTACTGCGGAGAAGGTGTATGCGAAGGCACTGGAACTCGCAGGTGTTAAGGGGAGCGATATAGAGGCACTGGGCACCACGGGATATGGCAGGCATGCGATAGGTGAGCACTTCAATGCTGACCTGGTGCAGGAGGAACTGACGGTGAACTCAAAGGCGGCGATGTATCTCGCAGGTATTGAGAAGGGAGAGGCAATGATCATTGATATCGGTGGTATGGATAACAAGATAATAACGGCAAATGACGGTATACCCGATAATTTCACGATGGGTGGCATATGTGCCGGTGCATCGGGCAGGTTCCTGGAGATGACCGCACGCAGAATAGGAGTGGATGTGGTAGAACTGGGCAGGCTGGCGCTGGATGGTGACCCGAATAAGGTCAAGACCGATAGCTTCTGTATCGTCTTCGGTATTCAGGACCTCGTATCCGCGCTCTCAAGGGGAGCCAGGCGTGAGGATGTCGCCGCTGCTGCATGTTATTCCGTGGTGGAGCAGGTGAAGGAGCAGTTACTGCAGGAGATAGACCTCAGACAGCCGGCAATAGAAGTCGGTGGCACTTCGCTCGTGGCTGGTGTGCCGAAGGCGATGAGCGATGTGCTGGGCTTTGACGTGATTGTACCCAGGTATCCACAGTACATAGGCGCGATAGGGGGCGCACTGCTATCTTCCTCGTTCAGGTAATTCAGCTTATAACTTCACAAGTTTGGCATCAATGATATTCGGCACTTTCTTTATCTCTTCCATCACCGATGCATCTACGCTGCTATCCACATTGAGTACCATGATAGCTTCACCGCCGGCTTTCTCACGCCCTACCTGCATGCCCGCAATGTTTATACCGTGGTCGCCCAGAATGGTGCAAACCGGACCGATAACTCTCGGCTTATCTATGAATGAGCAGATGAGCATGAAGCCGGATGGTGTGGCATCTATACGATGATTGTATAGTCTGACTATCCTCAGGTCGTCTTTACCGAATAGCGTGCCCGAAATGCTGCTTTTTGCTCCACCGGCATCGCACACTGTCAGTGTAATCAAAGATGAGAAGTTCTCAACACCCTCGCTCTTGCTCTCCGTGACCTTCATCCCGAACTTCCTCGCCACAACCCATGCATTTATGTAGTTCACGCCATCGGAGAACCACGATAGGAAACTCTTCAGCATTGCACCCGTAATTAACCGCGTATCTATATCCATCATGCCAACCTCACCCTCGTATGAGACGTTGAACTCAGCGATGTGGCTCGATTCCGGTATCAACTGCGCACTGAGCAGTCCCAGCTTCTCCGCCAGTACCAGATACGGCTTTATTGTGCTCAGCAATTCCTCATCCACGTATATCATGTTCAGTGCGTTCCGCACCGGCTTGTTTGTCAGTGCCCGTATCACCTCATCGGCGATGACGATAGCGGCAGCCTTCTGCGCCTCCGTCGTGGAAGCGCCCAGGTGCGGTGTGACTACAACCCCGTCAAGATGGAGCAATTCGCTATCCGCGGGTGGTGGCTCCTCTTCAAATACGTCGAGAGCAGCACCTGCCACTTTACCGCTCTTTATCGCTTCTACCAGTGCGCTCTCATCTATTATGCCGCCACGTGCACAATTGATGATTCTCACGCCGGTCTTCATCTGCTCGAACTCTTCACTGCCTATGAGATGATACGTGGATTCCACCAGTGGCGTGTGGATGGTGATGAAATCAGAAGAGGATAGCACATCAGAGAAGCTCAGGAGTGTGACCCCGATCTCGCTCGCCTTCTCCTGTGATATAAACGGGTCATAAGCTATGACCTGCATGCCGAAGCTCTTAGCTCGCTTCGCTACCTCGGAACCGACTCTGCCGAGACCTATTATGCCCAGTATCTTACCGTTCACCTCAACACCCATGTATTTCTTCCTCGACCATTCGCCCGATTTCAATGATTGATTGGCAGCTGGTATATTGCGTGATAGAGAGAGCAGCATGGCGATGGTGTGCTCTGCTGCGGATATGGTATTTGCCTCCGGGGCATTAACAACCATTATCCCGCGTTCGGTGGCGGATTCCACATCAATGTTATCCACACCCACTCCCGCTCTACCTATGACCTTCAGTCTAACGCCGGCTTCTATGACTCCTCTCGTCACTTTCGTGCCACTTCGCACGATCAATGCATCGTAATCCGTGATGAGCTCCTTCAATCGCTCCTCGCTCACCCCCGGCTGGATATCCACATCACCGAACTCGCGCAGCTTCTCTATGCCCTCATTCGAGAGATGGTCTGTTATCAATATTCTGAACTTATTGCCCCTGTTCTTCATCGCTCCTATTATAAGAGAAAGGTTAAATACTTAAACCCTGTAACTTCCATAAAAGTGGGGTGAGCGAAGTTATTTAAAGCGAAGTTATCCTAATATATTATATGCAGGTAGAGGAAGAGAGCAGTAAGATGCCTTTCAGGGATCCCGAGATGCTGATAGATGTGGGTAACGAGTACCTGAGCATGCATAAGTACAGACAGGCAATAGAGATATTTGAGACGATAATAGAGACCGAGAAGGGGCTCACGCATCTGGCTAAAGCCCACAATGGCTGTGGAATAGCATACGCCGAGCTTGGTGAATATGATAAGGCGATAGAGGAGTTTGAGGAAGCTTTGAACCTCAGTAGATACCTCATTGATTTCGGTGCGAGAACATATCGCAACCTGGCACAGGTATACGAGCTCATAGGTGAAGAAGAGAAGGCGAAAGAGAACAGGGAGAAAGCGGAGACGATAGAACTCTCGCAGTATCATTTCTGGGTGACGATGAGCGACGAGCTGGAATAGTAAGCGGGGGTTGCTGAGTCAGGAAAAGGCGCAGGGCTTAGGACCCTGTCTCGCAGGAGTGCGCGTGTTCAAATCACGCCCCCCGCATGATTTTACCGGTAAATTTATGGTTAAGTGCATAATGTCGCAAACCTAAACCTATCACTCAGAAACTTCTCGAAGTTGAGAGGGATAGACAAATTAGAGG
>JAODGP010000047.1:0-1964 GCA_025464345.1 Methanosarcinales archaeon
TGAGGAGATGAAAGTAGAGGTTGAGCGAGAATTCAGGAGATACATATTTATATACGACCTATATGCGGCATCAATGCTATGGCTGGTTTATAGTGGTAATCTCGCACTGCTGTATGTCTTCATGGAATTGATGCTGATCACTGCTTTCCTGCTCATATACAACTATGGATACGGTAACAGGAGATGGGTCGGGCTTCTATATCTGGTGTGGTGTGCGATAGCGGGCGTGCTCACACTTGCCGGGTTTGTAATCCTCGCATTCAACACGAACACACTTGCGCTGAACGAACTGATGGCATCGGGGAAGGGAGTGGGCATGATTGCGTGGGCGTTCATATTTGCGGGTATGATAATAGAATTACCGGTTGTAGGACCGCATATCTGGCTACCGTGGGCACATGCCGAGGCGCCCACGCCCGTGAGTGCGCTGCTAAGCCCCTTAACTGTGGGTCTGGCTGGTTACGTGCTGCTCAGGATTGCATTGATTGATTACTCCTTTATATATGAGTATCGTATACCGATACTCGCATATGCGATATTTTCAAGTGTGTATGGCGGATTCTCGGTATTCAGGCAGACGGATTTCAAACGGCTGCTGGCTTATTCCACGGTATCGCAGATGGGTTACATACTGGTTGCGCTCTGTCTCGGTCCTTTCGGGCTCATTGGTGTGGTCATACAATACATGTCGCATGCGTTCGGTAAGTCAATCCTGTTCTCCTCCGCGGGCGGGATTATCGCAGTTCATCACGGTCTGCGAGACCTTAATAAGATGGGTGGACTGCATGACTCCATTCCCGGTATCTCGAATGCCGCTGTTGTCGGGTTCCTGAACCTTGGCGGAATCCTTACTGTCGGTATGTTAGGCGAGTTTTTCATATTAAGGGGTGTTGTGGATACCTTCCTCAGACCGGAATCCCCCTCATTCCTTGGCTGGACAGGGAGTTTACCAATTATCCTGGCTGTGATATTCATGTTCATCCTCTCGGTCTGGTACGGCTTCTGGACGATAAGGCGTGTATTTTATGGTAAGCCGAAGGATACGAAGAGGCTTGAGATAAGTAGATACTTTTATGTTCCGTTATTTATCATCGGTATTCTTTCGGTATTGTTATTGTTCCCACCGCTGTCAACAGCGTTAATTCAGGGGCTTAATGCAATCCCGGGGTTAGGAGGTGCTGTACCATGATGGACGATAGAATAGTCTTCCTTCTGCTTTTCTTAGCCCCGGTGGTCAGCAGTATTCCTATTGCTCTGGCATATAAGAGCAAGGAATGGACTGAGAAACTGCCATATCTCTCGGTCTTCGGTATCTTCATCTCGGTATTGATGAGCCTGTACATCTTCTTCGTCTTCCCTGAGAATCAACAATATGCTTACGACTGGATACCCCAGCTCGGGATAAATATCGTCCTTATTACTGACTATCTGAGCAGGTACATGGGCGTTATAACAGCAGTTATAGCGTTCTTCATCGCTATTTACGGGCTGGAGTATATGCGAGGCGATTACCGTCCCTCATGGTACTGGTTCTTCTTCAATCTCTTCACCGCATCAATGCTTCTGGTTGTTTATAGTGATAATCTGTTCTTGCTGTTTGTGGGCTGGGAAGGGCTCGGTGCTGCTTCCTGGGGGCTGATCGGGCACTGGTTCCGTGACGATGATGAGATTGCTTATGTCGGTGTACCGGAGAGGAAAGTAGGACCGCTTGAATTGTGCTGGCCACCGAGTTTCGGCGGCTGGCGTGCCATCTCCACGATAAGATTTGGCGATGTCCCGATGTTCTTCGCGATTGCTGCGATATGGGTATTCGCAGTTGATAACTCAGGTAATCCAACTCTCAATATATCACAGATTGAGTGGGGGACGCTTTTTACAACCATTGGTGCTGCGGGAACTGTGATTCTGCTTGTTCTATTCCTCATGGGGCTGCTCACCAAGTCTGCGCAGGTACCGTTCAGCGA
>JAODGP010000047.1:2140-6796 GCA_025464345.1 Methanosarcinales archaeon
TTAATCTCAGGGTTATACGGCGCACTTTCGGCTTCAGGGATGCTGGAGAGGAAGGTTTTACTTGCGGCATCCACGATGTCCAGCCTGGGTCTGATGTTCGGTGCAGCAGCCGCTTCTTACTGGGTACACGAAGAGATAGCGGGCATGAATCTCGCTCTGCTCGTTGCGTTCTGGTATATGGCGGTGCATGCATTTGCGAAGGCGAGTCTGTTCCTTGTGAGTGGTCATTTGATTCATGCCACGCATACAAGGTTCTCTGTTGGTGATCTCGAATTCGGGAAGCGGATGAAGACCACATTTGGCGTGACCATCATCGCCACGACCTTCCTCGTGGGAATACCGCTTCTTACTGCTTACTGGGTGAAATCCGCCATGGATCATGTCATGGAGCATCTGTTTGAGCATGGTTTAGCCGAACATGGCATGCTCGCACCTCACTCCCTTATCTCTTTTCTACCATTATTCCTCCTGATCCTTGCATCCCTGGTTTATTCTGGAATACTTGCAAAGTTCCTCAGTCTTAACTTTATAAAGGGTGAGAAGCCACACCACGAGCATCTGGAAGGTGGCGGATTAATGAAGCTCGGATATGTGATGATGGTTTCTATGCTGTTCGTTCTGCTTTATCTCATTTTTAGAAGCGAGGAGACGGCGAAATTTGTCGAATATGGACTTCATGAACCTGCTTCTATTGCAGTGGGTATTGGAGCTTTGATCGCCTTCGGTATCGCAGTATACAAGCCAAGGATAGCCTCGCTTGCGAGACTCGGCACATTCTTCAACGACCGTATGTATCTGCCGTTCGTTAACGATTATATAACACCCCGCATGGGGTTCTTTATCGCACGCATCGTTAATGAGCTCGGTAACAGGGCAATAGATGGATTCTGTAATACGAAAGTGATGCCCGGCATATTTGGTGCGATTTCGAGAGCGATACGGGCGATTCAATCCGGCTATCTCGCCAGATACATAAAGATTGTGCTCGGACTCGTGATGATAACCGTGATTCTGGTTTCGATCACAACAGGAGGTGTGGTATGACGGCACTGGCGATGACGCTTCTGGCGCTTATAATACTGGTATTGAGTGCAGCGGGTTCTTTCAAGTTCCGCCCGCTGGGCTTTGCAGGTGCTCTCATTGCGATTCTGATAGGGCTGGCAGCCTGTCCAATCTATTATGGCATATTCATCTTCCTCATCGCGTTACTCAACCTGCTCTCGCTTGCCGCACTGCCGAACCTGATAAAGGGCGTGGATTACAGCCTGGTGGGCTTGATGACGCTCGCCACGATGTATGTATTCACCACACGGGATTTCGCCATGGTGTTGCTCGCACTCGTGCTCGTATCTGTACCGACATACATACTGGTGATGCTGAGAGAGGGAAAAGCGGACGTGGAACTCGCGATAAAGTATGTAACGTTCATGGTATTTGCTACGGTGATGTTCCTTATTGGTGCGCTTATATTGCTGTACAGTGATGGTGGGTTCACATACGTGATGGGTTATGTACTGCTGGTGCTCGGGCTGTCGCTGGAGGTCGGGATAGCACCACTGCATGAATGGGTGCCGGACGTCTTCGCTGCGGGTGACCCGATACCGATCTCGATTATAGGTTCACTTGCGAAGGTTGTGCCGTTTGTTGCGGCGTTATGGATACTCATACCGAAGGTGAATAGCACGATGGTATCATTAACGCTCTTCACTGCTGTGCTTGCTGCTATATCCATGTTCACAGGCAACACAGGTGCGTTAACATCTAAGGAGCCTGCGAGAGTGCTTGCATACTCCACAGTCGCCAATATGGGTTATGTCTTATCGTGCTTCGTGGTGATTGCGAATCCGGAATTTGCGTATCTTGCGATAGTGGGTGCACTACTGCTGCTCTTTGCGAATGCAGTGGGCAAGATCGGATTCTTCAATGCGATAAAGGGTGAAGGGGCGTATTCACCGCTCATGTACATACTCGCTTTCTCGTTCATCGGTGTGCCACCCCTGCTGGGGTTCTGGGGTAAACTCTACATACTGTTATCCATAGCGAAGATGCAGTATTTCTGGCTGGTTGGTGTACTTGTTATTAATTCTGCCATATCTATACCATATTATATCCGGCTGGCGGGTGAGCTGAGTGGCACATGGCGTCCCAATCTCGTCAATATAATATGCATAATCGCAGTGATAGTGACGATGGTCTCGGTTCTATTCATGCCGGTTGACTGGTTCTTCAGGAATATCGTGGCGGTTGCGCATACCTTAGGGGTGGTGATATGAGATGATAGAGAATGTGGTACTGATAGGCATAGTACTTGCGGTATGTGTGCTGACGGATGTTGCGCTTTTATTACTGGTTAAGATCCTGCCGATGTATTATCCATCGGATTTGAAGGTATCGAGGTGGGAAGCTGGGAATATTCCGATAAGGCATCCGAAATTCACGCTACCGATGCAGTATCTCGGGTTCATGTTCATGTTCATGGCTGCGGAACCGGTAATAGTACTGTTGTTGCTACTATCGGCATATCCTTCAATGGAGTTCATTGCTCTTATGTTGATGGTGCTATTGTTGTTGCTTCCCGCAATCTATGTGGGCTATAAAGCCTCGCTTGATATAGCGGGTATAGGAGCCGGGCATCAAAAGAGGAGGGGGTGATGATTGATGGTTGTAGAAGGCGAGAAGGACAGGAATGTGCATATACTCCGCACGGGCGTGCTCTCACCACTGAAGCGCTGGGGCGTGAAGTGGAGTCTGTGGCCGTGTCATTTCGTCACATCATGCTGCGGCGTTGAGCTCGCACATGCGTTTGCATGCGGGTTCGATGGTGAACGACTCGGCACATTGAACATGGGTATATCCAGACAGGCGAATTTCATCATCGTTGAAGGCACGATAACCCGTAAGATGGCACGAGCACTCCGAATCGTCTGGGAGCAGATGCCGGACCCGAAGTTTGTGGAGGTGATAGGAGCATGTGGCGAGCGTGGCGGCATATTCTGGAACAGTTATAATTTAACACGCCCTGCCGATATTGTCCCGGTTGATTTCTTCGTGCCGGGCTGTCCGGTAACGCCTGAAGCATTATTGCGAGGTGTCAGGGCGGTGCAGCACAAGATAGAGGGTCGTGACAGGACGACGATAAAATTCAAGCGAGTGGAGCTGCCATCCGAGCCGGGTAAGGAGTGCAGGGTGCCAACGAGCCCCAAGATATTCGCACCAACGCCCCTGGTGAAGGTTGATGTCAGGCGAGAAGTTGACTGGCGTTATGGCGCTGAACTGGTGAGGAATCTGGAATCGAGACTCAAGGGGTTGTACAGGCGTATTACCATCACGGACGTGAACCGGATAGCGATAAAGACCACGCCTGAGCATATGCTCGAACTTGCACAGAAACTGCGAGAGTTCGGGTTCGACCATGTGAAGAATGTGAATGTGATAGATGTACCGCATGAACGGAAGTTCATAGTGGAGTATATGGTGTCTGGTTACAGTGAAGAGCTCATGCCGGTCATTGTCAACATCTTCACGGAGCTTGCGAGGCGTGATGACGCGGAGATAGCGAGTCTTGCATCTTTGTGGGCGAGTGCGGATTATTCCGAGCGGGAGATGCATGATTTCTTCGGTGTGAGGTTCGCAGGTAATGCCGGTATGAACTACAAGTTCATCCTTGCACCTGAGGTGAATACGCCTTTGAGGAAGGATTTCAAACTGGAGGATGAGCGTTATGTGCTTGAGGATACCGTGCCGTATGCGCCTCCGGTTAAGCCACCGTTACCGGAAGGGCTTGAGATGCCGTTACCGGAAGGGTTGATAGAGGGTGCGGAGTCGAAAGATGAGTTTGTGGTGCTTGTGGGACCACATCATACAGGTAGCGGGCATTTGAGGTGGATACTGCGGCTGAATGGCGATGTGATTACTGAGGTCATACCAGATCCGGGTTATGTCCACCGGACGATGGAGAAGCTCGCTGAGAATCGCCTGTATATCCAGAATATACCGCTCTTTGAGCGAGCGAATATAAGTGACCCGATAAGTATGCAGCTCGGTTATGTGCGGACGATAGAGAATGCGCTCGGCATAGAGGTGCCGGAGCGTGCGAGGTATATAAGGACGATGATGGCGGAACTATCACGAATAGGTGCTTTCTTCTACGATTCCGGTATATTCTCCTTATTTCTCGGGCATTCCACGGGCTTCATGTACGTATGGGCGATAAGGGAGATGATACTGGAGGCGATGGTGAGAGCCACCGGCTCGAGATGCACACCAACTTTTATTATTCCAGGCGGTGTGAGGCGTGACATATCGAAAGAGGTGATTGATATGGTTGATAATTTCACCTCTGCGATACATAAGAGATTGAAGAAGTTTGAGGATATACTCATTTATAATCCTGTATTCGTGGCACGGACGAGGGATGTGGGCGTGCTTTCGAGGGAGGAAGCGATACGGTGCGGTATCGTGGGTCCGTTCCTCCGTGCTTCGGGTGTTGAATATGATATAAGGAAGGTGGAGCCGTATGATGCTTATGCAGACCTTGAGTGGGAGGTGACGACGGGCGATGCCGGGGACTGCCTCGGCAGATACATGGGCAGGTACGAGGAGATAAAGGAGAGCCTGAAGATAGTGAAGCAGACGGTGGATGCATTGAGGCGGATA
>JAODGP010000048.1:0-6004 GCA_025464345.1 Methanosarcinales archaeon
AACGGCACATTCACGATTTTAGGCGAACCAACTCCTGTGGTAGCTGTCCCATTGTTAGGACAGGTAGGGATAATAGCCCTTGTAGCTATACTTGCCATAATAGCAGCAACAGTGATTATCAGGAAAGAGTTAAAGACTATACCTTTGTAGAAAAGTAAGAAAAATGATAATAGAAGGTATTCCCGCATTATATCTACCATCAGAAGATGCTCTATGCATTGCAGACCTGCATCTCGGCTATGAGGAGGCATTGATGGAAAGCAGTGGTATATCACTGCCATCCGGTCAACTGAAGGATGTGGAGAGCAAGCTGGAGAGCGCGATCTCGAAGTGTGGCTGTGTGAGCAGATTGATAATAAATGGCGATTTGAAGCACGTATTCGCGGAATCCAGCCGGCAGGAATGGAATGAAGTGCCTGTGTTCATCGAGTTCGCACTCAGTTATGTGGAGGAGATAATACTGGTGAGGGGCAACCATGACACCTTCCTGGGTCCTCTGAAACGCTTTGGTAGTGCTATAAAGATCGTGAACACGCTATCGTGTGGTGATACGCTCTTCATACACGGGCATAATCGAGATTTTGAGCGGATACTGAGCGATAGAAGCGAGCGAGTGGTTGTAATTGCGCATGAACACCCGATTATCGTGCTGGGCGACCGTGTAGGTGCGCGTGTGCGATTGCCATGCTTCCTTATCGGTGATTTAGACGTAACGAGGGAGCTGATAGTAATGCCCGCTTTCTCGCCACTGGCAGGTGGTACGCCGGTGAATCTCGCATCACGTGAAGAGCTCTTATCACCGATACTCCGGAGCGTGGGTATAGATAATATGAAGGTGTACGCGGTGGATGACGCAGTGGGTATACTGACGTTTCCGGAGCTGAGGAGATGGAGGGAGATCTCGCTCTCGCTGTAAATACCGGATACCTGATATATGGCATATCTTCAACCTTCGGATCTAAAATATATTTTAATGTAACTCAACAATCAAATAAGTCCCGTGGTGTAGTGGTCAAGCATACAGGCCTTTGGAGCCTGTGACAGGGGTTCGAATCCTCTCGGGACTACTTAAGGTCACGTATCCGTTTCACCATCTTAACAGCGGCTTCCACCGCGCGTTTCGCATAGTCAACACGTTCCTGCGCCTCCAATCTCGTCATGCCCGGTCCTGATACGCCCAATGTGACCGGCTTCGCATAGTCCAGTGAGAGATCCATTATCTTCCGTGTGAGCTGCGCTGCGATCACCTCATCATGCTCGGTAGCACCTTCGATCACACAGCCGAGTGTAACCACAGCATCAACATCCTTGTTCTCCAGTAGCGCCTTCACTGCAAGCGGCATATCAAACGTCCCGGGCGTGTACACCGTATGAACGACCCTGGCACCGAGGAATTCCGCATGCTCCCGCCCCAGTATCTCCATCTGGTACGTGATATCCCTGTGGAACTCAGATACAACAAAGCCCAGCTTTATTCCTTCATCTTCTCCTTCTACCATTCTCGCACACCCATGCTCTTTCAAACTTTTACATCTTTTAAAGGTTTATTATTCTGGCTTTTAAACCCCCGCCCTATAACGAACACCTCAGCGCTTCTTTTCCGCGAAGATTCGGGCGTATATGCCCTCGTGTCATGGAATATCGCCTTCACTGCATTATAAAATGCATTGTAGTATTCGCTCTGGAATATCTTGGCAACGAAGTTACCGCCAGGCTTCAAGAATGCTTTTGCGATATGCAGAGCCGAATTGCTCAATACAAACGAGCGGTAATGGTCATAAGCGCGGTTGCCCGACAACTTAGGTGCGGCATCTGAGAGCACGACATCCGCGGCATGCGTGAGTACGCTGCTGATTGCATTTATGGTCGCTTCATGGTCTGTTATGTCGCTTTCTATCGCGATCACACCCTCTATCCCGGATATGCGCTGGAGATCCACACTGATCACCATACCGCGATCGCCAGCCAGCTCTTTTGCCACCTGTGTCCAGCCACCGGGCGCCGCACCGAGGTCTATGACCGTATCACCGGGCTTTATCAGCCTGAACCTCGATTCCATATCCTTCAATTTGTAAGCGGAACGTGCTCTGTAGCCACGTTCCTTCGCCATTTTGTAATATCTATCCCGTGCCAGTTCCGCTTTCCGTACCATGATATAGCTCTTTCCTCTTCGCCTCCAGCATCTCTATCTCACGTCCCGCGTATTCTGCAGCGCTGATCACCCTGGCTGGTGTACCGGTGGCGTGCTCATAAACCTCCGCTATTCGCTCACGGTAGTTCAGGTCGCGCATGAAATGATGCTCCACTATGAGCTCCTTCAGCATGCATTCATCAATCATCCTGCACATGTTCTTTACCGAGAGAGCCAGGCTCTTCTTCGAATAGCGGAACCCGAGCATATATGTCATGGGTCCGTCGAGGATGACAAGCTCCGGCTTCTCACGAATGACGAATTCCACCTGTGCATCAACCGAGGGACCTTCAACATCGCTCGTGAATACCATCTTCTCGCCACCACTCGCTATGCTCACCTCCACCACATAGCCCAGCCTCGGATTCGTGCCATGATAGACCGCATTCGAGAAGGTGATGGTGGTGGAGCCGTGCCTGAATTCCCTGCCATCTGCTGTATCTATCGACTCTGGTATGTCTTTCAGCTTATCCAGGAAATAAGCTGCGCGTTCCGCCTGGCTCCTGTTTATATTCTCCGTGGGATGCTTCAGATAGACTATTTTATCCGCGTATATCTCTGGTTCATCAGGGTTGTGATGGTCATAATGGTAATGCGTGACGATCATGATATCACTCCGCGCTGCATGCTCCTTTATGGCTGACCACGTCTCTTGCAGCCTCTGCTCCTCTAAGGGATGTGGCGGGAGGTGATACCTGCTGGGCGCCAGAGACACACCGGGGTCTATCAGCACCGCTACATCATCGGTCTCCACAAAAGTAGCCATGGAACGCACACCGAAACTGTCAAATGCCAGTGGCTTTATGCTTAACATAACGTATAAAGTAAGTGCGGTATCAAAATTAAAACTTTGATAGCCCGGCACGGATTCGAACCGAGGTCGTGAGATCCAGAGTCTCACATGCTTGACCACTACACCACCGGGCTACTTAATAATATAACCAGATTACTTTTAAATTTTTGGTCACAACCATGGTGTGGTGCCGGTAGTGCAGCATCCACGAGCAATTTCTTCTGTTTCTCGCTCATCTCTTAATAAATATGGACCGTCATGTGCTGGAGACTATGGGCAGGGCAAGAGTGGTTGTGGAAGACGGTAAAGTGGTGGAGGTGGGCAAGCCAGCAGTCAGGTACTGCCCGCTCTGGGCGAAGATCCGCGGGATTGAGGAACTGAACGAACAGACGATTAAAGACAATGTGGAGTTCCGGATACGCGATTTCGGCATGTGCACACCGAACAGGCGAGTGGAACTGGGAGTTTTTGTCAATTTCGGCGCGTCCGAGACGTTGATGACCGCACTCCGTAAGGGATTGTTAGATGCTACGGTCACTGTCTGTGAGGGTGCAGGCACCGTTGTCACCTCCAGCCCCGCACTGGTACAGGGTATCGGTGCCCGGCTGGGTGGTGTAATGGAGACCAGCCCGGTGGAAGGCATTTTGAACAGTATAGCCCGAAAAGGAGGTATAACACTCAAGCCACCCGCGATAGATCAGCCTGCGGGACTCCAGCTTGCGATTCGCAACGGCTATAAAAGAGTGGGTGTTACCGTCTGTACGGTGGCAGATGCAGAAGAGTGCAGAGCCATAAGTGAAGATGCCATCATCTTCGGGGTACATCTCACAGGCATCACGAGAAGCGATGCAGCGAAGCTATGCCGCGTTGCAGACCTGGTTACCGCATGTGCATCCCGCCACATAAGAGAACAGGCAGAGGTTCATGCGATCCTACAGGCTGGTACCGCCATCCCCATATTCGCACTCACGCCCGCGGGCAAAGAGTTACTACTGGAACGTGCGAAAGAGATAGAAAGCAGATTGTTCATGAGTGCGATGCAGTTACCGGTGCTACCATCGGATAAACAGCCGGCACCTCTTGTTTGAGTTACCCGCCCACCAATGGCGTACCGCATTTCGGGCACTTCATCCTGCGGCAGGGTAGTCCTCGCTTCTTCACCGCTTCATAACCGCATTGGGGGCATACGCACTTTGCAGGAGGACCACCAGCCTGGGGTGGTGGTCCACCCATGCCTCTTCCTCCAGCCATTTATTCCACCTCTATACAGTTCTGCCACAGCCCGTGGACATTGCAGTACGAAAGAGCGCAGAAGGCTTTGAATTCACCGACCGGCACCTTGAACGTGACATCAGGACTTGTATATCCTGCGGCAAATGCACCTCTACCGATACAGACCACCTGCCCATCCTTCTTGATGCCAAATACCTCTATCCATGATATACGGTGCTCTAAGGTATTGGGATGTGGCACGTCCTTACCCACAACCACACGCACGATACCGCCCGCACTGTCCACTTCAAATACAGGCAGATGCTTCTCTTTACCCTCAGATTCCGATCCCTTCAATACTTCACCGAGCTTCATCGCTATACCTACAGCTCCTCCACCTCTCGCCTGCCATGTTCCAGTTCCTTCACCTGCTCCTCGTCTTCCTTCAGTAGCAACGCCTGGAATTCACCCACGTGCGTCTTCTCCTCACGCGCTATGTCAAGGAGTACACGTCTTATCTCTTCTCGTTCCGCCATTGCAGCAAGCTGCTCGTATAAATTCACAGCATCCAGTTCCGCAATTATTCCAACACGCAATATCTCCCTGTCCCTATCCCCTCTATTCACCTTCTCCAGATCAATCGGTATTTCACTCAACATTTTACGCCTCAAATCTGTAATAGTACATCAACATATAAGAAGCACTGCTGTGTCATTCTGTCTCTACCCGCTACTCCACCGGTATCTGTATTGACTCAGCACAACCACGTTTATATTCTATTACCGTATAACATTCAGCGATGATAGAAGCTGGTATAATAGGCGGTGCCGGATATACCGGTCTTGAACTGTTACGATTACTGCTGATGCATCCGCGCGTGAAAGTATCGGTGGTGACCTCAAGGCGATACCGTGGCAGGCGGATAAGCGAGGTGAATCCACACCTGGGGCATTTCACGGAGCTCGAATACGAGGAGATTGACGCACGTGAGATGGCAGACCGGAGTGATGTCGTATTTCTCGCGGTGCCGCATGGCAGTGCAATGGATTATGTACCTGATTTATTACATGCGGGTACACGTGTGATAGACCTCAGTGCGGATTACCGGCTTGATAGAGCGGAATATGAACGTGTATACCGGCGCGAGCATAAGGATCCCGAAGCACGGATGGCGGTATATGGTCTGACGGAACTGCATCCAGAGGTTGCAGATGCCTCTCTCGTCGCCAATCCCGGCTGCTATCCCACGGGCGCCGTACTCGCAGTTGCACCGCTCTCTGGCATTGCAGACCGTATTGTATTCGATGCGAAATCAGGCATATCAGGCGCGGGTGCAGAACCGTCTGTGAAGTCGCATTATCCCAATCTCGCCGAGAATATCATTCCTTATGAAGTGACCACCCACAGGCATCTCGCAGAGATGAGGAAAGAGCTACCCTCTGTTAAAATCAGCTTCACACCGCATGTCATACCAGCCATAAGGGGCATACTCACCACCGCACACGTCTTCCTGAGAGGGGGTAATGAGATGACGGTATCGGAGCTTGAAGCACTTTATCAGCGGTTTTATGAAGGTAAGAGTTTCATTCGATTGTGTGAACCGGGAATGCTGCCCTCACTCAGTGCTGTTCGTGGCACGAACTTCTGTGACATCGGGTTCGAGGTTGAGGATGACGGCGAGCGGATAGTTATAATCTCTGCGATTGATAATCTGGTCAAAGGTGGCTCCGGGCAGGCGGTACAGAACATGAATCTTATGTTCGGCATGGATGAGCGAGATGGTCTGTGGCATCCCGGTCTGGTTCCAT
>JAODGP010000048.1:6091-14342 GCA_025464345.1 Methanosarcinales archaeon
ATTAACGAAACTATTTTTAATGATCGTCATCTTTTCTTCTTTTACGATAAAAGTCAGGAGGTATAAGACATGGAGAAGCGTAGTGGAATACCCGGCTTCACCGGTGCATTTAAAGACGTGATGCAAGATGTAAAAGAGGGTTCTAAGGTGGTATTCACGGGTTCCGTCGCAGTCTGTACGCCATTCATCGAGTTGCTTGCCTATACGGTGCGGGACATGGGATTCGAGATGCTGTATGTACCGAAGGCGATGGCGAAGGAGGCGAGGAAGATAAAGAAGATAGAGAACATAGGCTACAGCGTGGTGGATGAGAAAGGAGATCCGGGCAACCCGGCTGCAATTGTGGTGCTCGGCGGGCTCGCAATGCCCAAGTTCGGCTGCCCGCCTGAGGACGTCAATCGCATGATAGAGGAGCTATCGGGTGATGAACGTCCGAAGATCATAGGCGTTGGATTCATGAACATATTCGAGCGTCAGGGCTGGGACAGGAAGATAGACTTCGACAGGCTGATAGATACAACGATGGAGGTCGAGCTAAAGAAATAGTTAGTATCTTCGTCTCTTCATAGCGGCGAGTCTCGACTGTAACCCGTGGTACATGGAATAACCTTCTGCGATACTCTGCTCTCCTTTCACATCAAACGATACTTCTTTTGTGTACAGTGCATACGGCGATTCCCGCCCGATGACTCGAGCAACACCCTTATCCAATTTCACGTATACATACCCGGTCACGCGCTCCTGCGTCTTATCTATGAACGCATTGAGTGCATCGAATAGCGGGTCCATGACCAGACCCTGATAGACCAGTTCGCTCCATGTACGGTCAACCATATCCTTGAACCTCAGTTCGTTCCTCGTCAGTACAAGCCGTTCGATATCGCGATGCGCATCTAACAGGATGGTGGCTGCCGGATGTTCATAAACCTCCCGCGCCTTATAGCCAAGAACACGATCCTCTATCATATCTGTCCTGCCTATACCGTGTTTACCGCCAATCGCATTCAGGTCCTTTATGAGTGCTACACCATCACGGACTTCGTCATTGATTGATACCGGTACACCGTGCTCAAAGCCGATTTTCAGTATATCTGGCGTATCCGGTGCTATCGCAGCGGTCCACCGGAATGCAGATTCGGGAGGTGATACACCCGGGTCTTCCAGCTCACTGCCCTCTATGCTCCTGCTCCATATATTCTCATCCACACTCCATCTCTTATCGGACTCGAACGCAATGCCGTGCTCCGCTGCGTAGCGTTTCTCCTCCTCACGTGTTAGACCCAGTTCACGCACGGGTGCTATCAACTTGAGGCTGGAAGTTCTGAATACTGCATCGAACCTCAACTGGTCGTTGCCCTTGCCTGTACAGCCATGAGCGACGGCATCTGCACCCTCTCTATCAGCTACCGCGAGGACATGCCTCGCTATCAGCGGTCGCGCAATTGCAGTGCCGAGGACATAGCCCTCATACATGCCGTTCGCTTTGATCAGCGGGAAGATGTAATTGTAAACGAAATCCCGCTTCGCATCCACGAGCACGAAGGAATCACTCAGCTTCTCTGCTCGCGCTCGCGCTTCCATCAAATCCTCTTCGGGCTGTCCCACATCCACCGTTACGGCAATCACCTCGTCATAGCCATAATGCTCCCTGAGCAGTGGTATGCAGACCGATGTGTCCAGACCACCGGAATATGCCAGCACCACCTTCTTCATAATCCGTCGCCCCGATTACTCTTAGCGTTTCCAGCATAAAAGAAGTTTTCACGAAGATGGGCAAAAGGACTGTCTTCTGTTACAAAACACCCATGCACCTGTGCACCTGCGGTATGACCATAACGTCATCAATAAACGAGCCAGCAACTTCAGAGAGCGTGAAGAGCTCATCTATATCGGGCTTGTTATCTGTGACCGGCTGGAGGACGAACTTTATCCTCAAATCCGCAAGCGCTCTGCTTATAACCTCTATATCACTCACCGGTGTACCTCTCATGACCACCACCTTAACGATCGTCTCGAGACCGCGATCAACGGAAATCCTTATACAGTCGAGCTCGTTATCATACAGTGACTCATAATCATCGTCCCTCACCGCTCTGTGACTCCTCAATTTGATATCTATGGATGCGATATCGAAATCCCGTGCTATTGATTCAAATGCCCTGGCTGAGTAACCGCTGGTCTCAATGAAGTTACGGTAATGCAAACGCCTCGCCTCCTTCGCTATCTCATCCACGAAGACGGCGTTGAAGAGCGGTTCACCACCAGTATAACAGATACTGTGAGTATCCGGTGTGAGTAACTCGCTAACGAGATGGATAACCGAGTAATGCTCCACCGGGTTCTTTATCCTTGATACTGAACCCTTATTGAGAACCGTGCAGTATGCAGGCTCAGGATACCTCGCATATGCGGTATCGCAATATATGCAGGACAGCGGGCAGCCTGCGAAGCGTATGAAAACCTGCCTCCTGCCTGCATAAGGTCCCTCGCCCTGGAACGAACTGAACAACTCCTTTATATACCCGGCTACCATCTTACTCCACAGTTACACTCTTCGCCAGGTTCCTCGGCTTGTCTATCTCACAGCCACGTGTATTCGCCGTCCAGTAAGCGAGTAGATGAAGTGCAACAGTATTGGGTATCGGCGAGAGAATCGCCCTGGACGCAGGTACACGTATCACGGCATCCACATACTTCTCCACCTCTTCATCTCCATCAACTGCAACGGCGATTACCGGTGCGCCACGCGCCTTTATCTCCTTTATATTGCCAAGCGTCTTCTCATACACATTATCATAACTGAGAATCGCAACAACAGGTGTAGCATCCGTGAGCAATGCGAAAGGACCGTGCTTGAGCTCCCCGGCGGCATAACCCTCAGCATGGATATACGAGATCTCTTTCAACTTCAGTGCACCCTCAAGTGCTACTGGCAGGTTCACACCGCGACCGACGAAGAATACATTCTCAAAACCCGCTAAATAGCGAGCATTCGCTCTTATAGCAGTATTTGAATCGTCAATCACCATCTGTGCGAGCTGTGGCAGCCGCTTCAGTTCCCCCAGCCACGACTCTAACTCATGCCCCGGCATATCCGCGATGTAAAATCCGAGCAGATAGAGAATGACGAGCTGAGCAATGAAGCTCTTGGTGGCTGCCACACCTATCTCGGGTCCCGCACGGATGTATACCGTATCATCTGCGATTCTTGTTACCGAACTGCCGAGCACGTTCGTTATAGCCACCGTACGGCAGCCAAATCGCTTCGCCTTCTTCAATGCCATGAGTGTATCGGCAGTCTCACCGGATTGCGTTATCGCCATCACGGTCGTATCGTCGCCAAGCACGGTGTCTGAATAGTTGAACTCCGATGCGAGCTCGACGTGCACCGGTATTCGCGCTATATGCTCGATTATGTATTTACCGCAGAGTGCGGCATAATATGATGTGCCACATGCGACCATCAGGATCTCATGCCCGGCATCAAATCCGAGTTCTATACCCGTTTCGGTTAGATAGCCCCTTAGCGTATCTATAATCGCTTTCGGCTCTTCGTGTATCTCTTTCAGCATGAAATGCTCATAACCGCCTTTCTCTGCATCTTCTATCGTCCATGGTATCACCCTCGCCACTCTCGTAACCTCAACCGCGCCGTTTTCTATTTGTATCCCGTCCTTCTTCACCACTGCGATATCGCCCTCCTCTAAATAAATCACCCGGTTCGTCTGCTCAAGTACTGCGGGTACGTCGGACGCAATAAAATTCTCACGGTCACCAAGACCGATGATGAGTGGCGATTCACGTCTCGCGGCTATCAGTCCATCAAAACCCTTTATGGCAACTATTATAGCATAGGAGCCCTTCAAATATGAGAGAGATTCCCGGACCGCTTCTTTTAAAAGCGCATCATATGGTTTGCCGGTCTCCCGGGCTCGTTCCAGCATCTTCTCTATCAAATGCGGTATCACCTCTGTATCTGTATCAGACCTGAACCTGCAACTGCGTAGTAAACCCTCTTTCAAGCTCTGGAAATTCTCTATTATTCCATTATGTACAACTGCGATCTCACCGCTACAGTCCAGATGCGGATGCGCATTCCGCACCGATGGCATACCATGCGTCGCCCATCTTGTGTGCCCGATACCGATGGTACCGTGGTAATGAAGTTTCTCCATCAATTCACCGATGGATTCCAGCCCCTTGTGGATGTATATCTGCTCGTTTGCACTATCCTGTACCAGTACGCCACAGGAGTCATAGCCACGGTATTCAATCCGTCGTAACGAGCCAAGAACGATCGGCAGCGCTTCTCGTTCGCCCACATACCCCACTATCCCACACATATCACACCACCAGACTGCCATCCGGGATCCTGCCCCTCAGTTCCTTCAGCGATTTTATCGTTACACGATTACCTATTATGGTGCCCGCGGTGGCTATTATATTGTTGCCGAGCTCACAGTATTCACCCACCATCATGCCTGACTTCAACTTATGGTGCTCTCCTCCTATTTCTATGGTGCTCTCTTCACTGCGTGCCACGAGTCCGCCTTTAACCTCCGTGCCGGTATCAAATATCGAGTCATGTATGGAGCAGAACGAGCCAATACTGACCATATCCATGATTACGGAGTTCCGTAGCTCGGTAAATGCCTCTATCCTGACGTCATTGCCTATGCTCGTTGATGGGTATATGCACACATTGGGACCAATCTCACAGTTATCCCCTATGAGCAGCGGACCCTTCAGGTATGAATTCGCTCTTATTACCGTGTTCTCGCCCACGGATACGCTGCCCGTGATAGTAACTCCTCGCTCCACCTTGCCCTGTATCCTGCTCATACCGGTCTTCAGCACTATATCATTCAGACGGAGTATATCCCATGGATAAACCGCATCGAGCCATGCGTCATGCGTCTCGTACGCCCGTACAGGATAGCCCGCGCGGACCATCTTCATCAGGCTTACGGGTAATTCATCCTCTAAGAAATCGAATATTGTCCTGTCAAATGCGTATATACCGGTATTTATCAGATTGCTTATCTCTTCACCCGGCTTCTCAACTATATCCCTCACATAATCGCCATCCAGCATTACAACTCCATATCTGCTCACATCCTCATGCGGCTTTATCAGTATCGCATTCTCGTCCGCGGTCAGCAGTTTCGCAATTGTTGCGGCATCAATCACGTTATCGCCGGACAGCACGAGGAATCGGTGATCAACCATGTCTTCCGCACACCGCAATGCGTCGCCAGTTCCGAGCAGGTGCTCCTGAACCACGTATTCTATCTCCACACCGAACTTACTCCCGTCGCCGAAATAGTCCATTATCTTCTCTTTCTTGTAGCCAACCACGAATATCAGGCGTCTTATGCCGTTATTCGCAAGCGCTTCCACAACATACTGGAGTACCGGCTTGTTCGCCACTCTTATCATTACCTTCGGCTTCGAGGCTGTGAACGGTCTCAACCGCTCTCCTTCGCCCGCTGCAAGCACCACCGCCTGGTTAAACATTTCTCGACCTTAGCGATATATTTTTCATCAATTTCATAACAGCATAGGGCATGATAACAATTAAATGTGCATGAAACTTAAAACTGTGATGATAGTGTTATGATCGAGGAGATAGGTGTAACCGCGGGTAAAATATGGAACCTGCTACATGATAAGGGGGAGATGAGTATTTCCGGTGTGGTCTCAGGGGTAAACACATCACGGAGCATGGTATATATGGGACTGGGGTGGCTGGCACGTGAGGACAAGCTGGAGTTCACAAAGAAGAGCAGGGGTGTCTCTGTCAGGTTGAAGTGAAGTGCCTGTCAAGATATTGATGCTATCATGGGAATATCCCCCGTATAAGATAGGAGGTATTGCCGAACATGTCGGTGCACTCTCAAGGGCACTTGCAAGGGGAGGACATGAAGTGCATGTGGTTACACCAGGCAGGTATGGCGGTTACGAGCAGCAGCCGGGCGGAGTTCATCTGCACCGAATAGAAGTTGACCCGTATACGCCGGACTATATAGCGAGAATGAACGAAGGTATGAAGGAATTCGGGGCTTCTATCATTTATGGCTACGACATAGATGTGATACACGCACATGACTGGATGGTGAGCGATGCCGCGATTGAACTTGCGAAGACTCATCGGATCCCGCTTGTAGCGACCATGCACAGCACAGAATTTGGCAGATCAGGAGGTATAAAGGAAGCGTATCAGATGCGTATACATGAGAAAGAACAGAGACTCGTGAGTACAGCAGACCATGTAATAGTCTGTAGCGAGAGCATGAAGAAGGAACTGAAAGGTCTGTTCGGCATCGGGGATAATATCTCGGTTGTTCCAAATGGTGTAGAGGTCTCGAAGTTCAGTTTGAAAATTGATAGAGGCGCACTGAAGTCGCGGTTCTGTGGCTCACGTGATACGAAGATGATACTATTCCTCGGTAGACTGGTCTATCAGAAGGGTGTGAACGTCCTGATAGGAGCGATGCCACGCATTTTGGCTGAATGCCCGGATACGAAACTGGTGATTGTAGGAGAGGGACCGATGAGGATGCAACTGGAACGTGAAGCGTTCTTACTCGGCGTAGCTGAGCATGTGGTATTCACGGGCTATCTCGACGATTACACAGTCAGGTGCTTATTGAAAGCTGCGGATGTGTTAGTTATGCCATCTGTGTATGAACCTTTCGGTATCGTGGTACTGGAGGCGATGGCGGCGAGGGTACCGGTTGTTGCGTCTGACGTCGGCGGCATTTCAGAACTGATAAACGATGGTGAAGGTCTGAAAGTACCGCCAGACAACTCATACGCACTTGCTGACGCCATAGTATCTGTGCTAACGGGCGAGGATGTTCTGGATATGGTGGAACGGGGCTATAATAAGGCGATTGCCATGGATTGGGATGGTATCGCAGAGGCTACTGCGGGTATATACATGCATATACTAACTTCAGCGGCAAAAAGAGAAGAGCTGAAATCGCAGAGTGATGGAAATGACTACAGAGAAGTGGAGACGGGGGATCTGTGGCAGTACAGGTACTCCTGAGTTTGGTTACTGGATAACTTCTATCGCTTTCTGTGCCAGTCAGGTCGCCTCATACTCCACATGTTTAGGGCTTGCTCCTTTTCTTTTATTCAGCAAGCACCATGCGATCAGCGACAGGGCAGTTATCCCGGAGATTACTTTGAACCCCGGGATCCGTCTCTCAGGTGCAGCCGTTGGCGCTGGTGCCGTTACCGGTGCTGATGCAGCGGGTGTGAGTGCAGGCGACGCAGCAGGCAGGGGTGTCGGAGAAAGAGTTGATGCTGGCGTTGCGGTAGAAGTAGCGAATTTCTCTTTCCACGCATTTATCCCGCCGAGCATGTTATAAACGATGAAATCATGCTGAGTAAGTATAGACTTTGCTGCACTACTTCTACTGCCTGATTTGCAATACACGATAATCGTTTTAGATTTGTCCAGTTCGTCAATTCTGTTCTCTAAATCAGACAGTGGTATGTTTATAGCCCCCGGTATATACTCGTCGTTGTATTCACCTTCTGTTCTGACATCTAACAGAATAATTTGTTCTGGATTCTCCATCAGCAGTTCATGCGCTTCCTCTACACTGATATCATAAGCAGGTGCGAGGGGAAGAGGCGGGGTAAGCTGCTCTGCCGCTGACAAACTCGAACCAAGCAGTAAGAGAAACAGAAACGGTAAGATCCAAACTCCCTTCTTCTTTTCCATCTTCTTCTCCTCCTTAATATAAGATGATCATTGATATAAGATGATCATTGATAAAACATTATTTCGCATCCTTACCCTTATCGTATTTCAATGAAGAAGCGGCTCTCGCTGCCGCGCTACTGCCCTGTGCAACAGCAATAGCGATGTCTTTGGGACCAGCAGCGGCACCTGCAATGAATATACCCGCACGTTCGGTATCCACGGGTGCACTCCGTGGATGCAACTCCCTGAACATACCATCTTCTGCAAGCGGTATCTTCAGCATATCTGACAGTCGCGGTATATCCTCTCCGGGCACATTGCCGATACCGAGCACCACGAGTTCGACCTCCACATTCCGCACCATGCCCTTCAATGTATCCTCCACCCTGACTATGAGGTTACCATTCTCCTTCTCAGTCACTTCCGCGGGTCTGCCGCGAATAAAGCGAATACCGAGCTCACGTGCACGTGTATAGAGCTCTTCATAGTTCCTGAATGGCGCTCTTATATCAATATAGAATATGTAGCAGG
>JAODGP010000049.1 GCA_025464345.1 Methanosarcinales archaeon
CAGCGAAGGATAAACGCCGCAGGGCGCCTCCACCCAGTCCTCGTCGGGTTTGTAATACCACATATCGGTAGGACGTGCTATGGCACCGAACTGAATGCCGCAGACATACGTGGGCGATCTCATGCCGGTGGCGAACCTGACCCTGAGTCGTGCCCTCGGATGCCTGTCCACCACGGTGGTTATGAAATCCACACGCGGTATATCCTTGTAGATGATAATCTTCTTCGTGCATTCGAGGAATTTATGACGCCACATGAGTGGCGGGTGCTTATCCGTGAGCCGATAAGGCCAGCGTAATGAGAAATAGTCGGTCTCCACATGTATGACCCTTCTCAGTGGGCTACGGGTTATGTAGAAATTATTCACACGGAAAGCGCCATACTTCACTCCCTCGCCACTCTCTGTCTTCAGAGGTATGTCCAGCATCTGCCGGTGGTAGTACAGATCACCCGCTTCTTCCTCTATCACCAGCTCATTGCCCATACATACCTCCTCACGCTCATGACCGCCATTGAGTGATACAGTTATGAGCCCGGTGGCGGGATCAACACTCACACCAAAGAACCTGTTCTCTATCGTATTGCCCCTTATCATGATGAAATCGGGGTCGAACCGATACTGCTTGGGCTCTCGCTCCAGTATCTTATACACCTTATAGCCCATTGGCGGTACGGTAGGTACAAACCCTATTCGCGCATATCTTAACGTGTCATCATCATACCTTGCGAATTTCAGCACTTCCACGTCTATCTCCTCATCACCACACTTCAGACCCTTTATCGTCACTTTCTCGCCCTTATTGAATGTGAGGTCCATCTCTATCCAGTTCTTCACTTCCCATGATAGCGAATTGAACACGATTATATCGCCGGGTTCGCCCTCACCTGCCTGGTTTTCTATCACTCGCGAGTGTACGTGAACGCAGCGATCGTACATCTCTGCGGTTATAAAGCCACGATACTGCTTCACCTCCTCATAGCCACGATCCATACCTGTACCGGGCACGACGTCATGGAATGCTATGAATAATACCTTACGCCAGCAGTTCCTCAATTCTTCATGTGGATAATACCTGTTCAGAAGGGTTGCGAGGGTAGCCCATCGTTCGCAGCATATCAACCAGCACTCGTACTCACATAATGCCTGTTTTATCCACATCCGGCTCGAACTGCAATTTGGGAACACCTCTGAATACTGCCCGGAGTACATCTCGCCCTTGCGCACTTCCAGCTCTATCTTATTCGCCTCTATATCACGCTCCAGCGCTTCAAAGAATTCATGTGGCGTGGCTATCTTCATCTCAGCTTCATTACCATGCTCTTCATTCCAGCTCTTTACCACCTCAGGTGTCTCTGGCTGTGGCAGTGTGACACCGCTACCGGAAGGCATAAGGATATGAGAAGTTGCGGCTACTTCTTTGAGCTTTTTGTAGCTCTCCTCCAGCTTCGTCAGGTCCAGACCCGCACGATAGCCAAGGGGCATCCAGTGTGCTAAAATCCGAGTGCCATCGAGCCCTTCCCAGAGGAATTCCGATGGCTTGCGCTTCGTTACGCCCCGTCTGAATGCAACATACTTATAACCGCATTTCCGATATATCTGTGGTAGCTGGGCATTCAACCCGAAGCTATCTGCCTGCCACATCACCGGGACGTCAATACCGAACTTCTGCTTCACGTATCTCTTACCTTCCTGTATCTCCCTTATAAGCGTCTCACCGTCCGGCAGCATCGTATCTGCCATCAGATACTCACCATCTGCGATTTCGATCTTACCCGCTTTTATATGCCCGGCAATCCTCGTGAATAGCTCTGGATAGCGCCGCTCCAGCTCCTCAAGCAGAAATGTCTGCTCGATAAGGAACCTGTAATCAGATTCTTCAACGAGCCTCGCCACTTTCTTCAGTATGAGCATGAGGTTTATATAGAAATAATCCTCCTTCGTGAATGCCCAGATGGCATCATAATGCGTGTGTGGAACGAGATAGATGGTGTCCTTCTTTAGCGCATCTGTTTCCGGCATTGGTATAAAGAGAGGTATAAATGAAATAAAAAGGTTTGGTATTATTTAGCCATGCGGAATAGAGCCCGCTTATCCTATCTCAATGCCACTATTATACCATATTGTACACATCCAGTGTACGTGCGGCAATCTTATCCCATGAATACCCGCGTTCCACAATCCTGCGGGATTCCATGCCCATACGAACGAAATCTGAGCATAACATCTCTTCTATCGCACCTTTTAGTTCATTCACGGTAGTACCACAGAGGATGCCATTGCCATGGACATAATATTTATTATCGCCGACATCGGTTGCAATTACCGGCAGTCCGGAAGCCATCGCCTCGAGCTTGGATGGCAGTAAGAACAGGCAACGGTAGCAGAGGCAACGCCAAAGAACTTCCTGTCGTTGCACTGTAATTAAGTAGAGTAGCGGGCATTTCCTCTCATATCCCCCGGGCGATAGCGGTGGTGAAGAGACTGATCTGAGTACTCCCAAACTTTTTGTGTTTACACAGATATATAAAAGCAAAAGCGATGGCAGCCAGGAATGAAAAGGAGAGGGATAGAGAATGGATTTTAATATCGAGATACCGCCCCTGGAGGACAAAAATCCCGCGATAACCAGACATCTCATCTTAAAACGACCACAGGCTTCATGGTCTCAATCAGTCTTCTCTGTACCGTTTGGAAATAAAATCATTCCGAATAGGGATTACTCCTACGAGGGGCTTTCTGTATTGATAAATGGCGAGAATTTCCACTTCATGGACGGGATAGCTGTGGGCGTGAAGAGCGGAGATGAATATGTTGAGCTGCATGCAAATAAAGTGGTAGCTTCACCATGGAAGGCTATTTATTATTACGGGAATGAAACCCGGAAAACAAATCTCATTATAAACTATTACCTCATGAACGTTGGCTCAGAGCCGGATGGGATTGTAGCTTCCGTTTTACTCGAGAGCAACGCTTCTTCCATTGTGGTCGAGCCAATCGTGGATATAAGACACATGTACGACGAGTCAGCACCTGAGAGTCATTTCTGCGATGCTCTAAGCGATGGAATGCTCATCTGGCGTGACGAAAAAAGTATCTCAATTAGAACATTAAACGAATGCGATGTTAGAACCCGGGAGAGGAGAATCGAGTGGCGATATAAACTCGGCTCGGGATTCAGGGATAAAACAGAAGGAGGTGCGATATTCAAACCGGAAATAAAGTATCCAGTATCCATGGGCGAGATAGAAATTCCTCTGGATAATACTACCTCTACTTCGGTTATTATATCCTGCGGCAATTCAAAATCACAGCTCGAATGGCTGAACGAGCGTGGAAGAGACTGGTTGAAGGAAGAGGTGGCGGAAGAAAAGAGAGCGGAAGAAATGGTGGAATCACTTGGAGTGAAAAATGATGCGGTTGCTTTCAGAGCGCTCGCACTCTCTAAATTCGGAATGCTCGTGGATAACAAATTCTTCTACGAAGCAGGCGACTTCTGGTTCCGTACACCGTGGTTTAGAGACATGTTTGAGGGTATTATAAACAATATCGAGACACTCTTTCGCATCGGGCACGCACAACGGATAAAGAATATCATTCTCCGCTCGTTTGACTTTCAGGACGATTATGGCAGGATACCAAACAGGTTTCCGGAACGTGCGAATACACCTCTGGACTATAACAATGCTGATGCTACTCTACTTGCATTCATCGCGGCAGGCGAGTATCTGAGCCGTAAAGGAGATGCGGACATGCGAAATACGATTTTAGCCCGTGCAGAATTCACAATAGCTCGATTCGCTACGAACGATCCAGAGACGATTAATGGTGCGCCTGTACTCTGTGATGATTGCCTGTTAGCGGTTGTGCCATGGCATTCGTGGATAGATACACGCAGGGCAAACGGCGTATCTCGCAGGATACCGGATTCATGGTGTGATAATGATATTGAGGTTCAGAATTATAACAAGCCGAAATATCGCTTACCAGAGATAAACGCGCAATGGATAAAGATGCTGAGTCACTGTATGAAACTGAGTAAAGACCATAGCACAGGAGAGAGGTACCGGGCTTTACTGGCTGATGCATGCAGTAACTACAAGAAGGTATTCTGGAATGCCAGCGCGGGCAATATATACAATATCGTTGCGCCTGATGGCAAAAAGGACGGTACATGGGGCTCAACTGCTGTTGTTGCGGTCGCACTGCTCCTGGATGAGCATGTATTCACAAAGAGCGAGATTGCATTATTCGTTAGCGGTGTGAAGAGCCACCTGCTCGTCTATAAAGATGGTTTACCATTCGGAATACTGGTGAAGGAGTCGCCGAAGCGCACATACTATGGTGATGAGGAGTACCATGAAGGGGTGGTATGGTCTCGTGACACGCCATATCTGATAAAGATACTCCGTTATGTGGGTGAGGATGAGCTGGTGGATGGCATATTGAGCTCAAATTTGAAGCATCAGATGGATGAGGGCTTTGTCTTCTATAATAGTGAGCTATTCAGCCCGGATGGCAATACGCTTACGCCAGTCAAGAATCCAGTCCAGTTCTGGTCGCAATGGGTTGACCCTTATTTATAAAACGAGGTTGTACAATATTCTTAAGCAATAGATATGGCAGATATTTATTGTTAATTGTTAAGCACATATAAAAAGTCAACATGAGAGGGATAGAGTCTATCAGGAGATGTCGGATAATGAAGTCTTTGTTTCGTAAT
>JAODGP010000050.1 GCA_025464345.1 Methanosarcinales archaeon
TGTAAAGTGAAGTGATGTAAAGTAAAGTGAAATAATGCGTTTTAAAGTTGCACGCATTTCTGCGGACAGATGCACCAGTTGCGGATTCTGTGCCAATGTGTGCAGCAGTGGTGGATGGACCAGATGCACGGGATGCGGTGCTTGCGTCATCGGCTGCCCGAATGAAGCGAGGTATCTGTACGAGGAGGACAGAGAAGTGCATGAGGTACAGATCAGCGTTGATGGCGATAAATTCGCAGTTCCTGATGGTATAACCGTGCTGAATGCACTTGAAATCGTCGGGTTTCGCATATTCCCGTTCAAAGCGCGTGAGCTGGAGGAGCGAGAACTTCTGGCACCCTGCAGGACAGGTGGCTGCTGGGCGTGCGCAGTCGCTGTTAACGGTGAACTGAAACCGAGCTGCGTAACGCCAGTGTCCGAAGGGATGGAGATCCAGACAGATATTGAAGTTTATGAGCCGATGCGAATTGTATCTGGTTTTCAGGGACATCCGGTCGGCGGTGTTGGCACACCTCACTGGGTGAAATCACGCCATAACATGCCTGTTGAAGTCGCATGCTTCGCACACGGCTGTAACCTCAGGTGCCCCACATGCCAGAACTGGCGCATCACTTATTCCTCGCAGGAAGCGCCACTCACGCCCGCTGAGGCTGCAACACTCATCTCTTACGAGCGTGTTGTGAACCGCGTTGACAGGATTGCAATCTCTGGTGGCGAATGCACACTCAACCGCAGATGGCTCATCTCCTATCTCAAAGCGCTCAAAATGCTGAACACCGATGAACCTGTGAGATTGCATGTGGACACGAACACCACTTTCTTAACGCCTGATTATATTGATGAGCTGGTGCATGCAGGAATGACAGACATCGGTGTTGATATAAAAGCCGCTCGTGTTGAGACTTTCATGCGCATCACGGGCTTAAACGAGAGGAATCTCGCAGAAATATATTTGAGAAACGCATGGAACTCGTTGAAATATCTCATTGATGAATACCCTGACATTTTCATCGGTATCGGCATACCCTACAACAGATCGCTGATATCTCACGATGAGATTGCTGAGATAGGCGAGCGAATAGCGGCGATGTCGGATACGGTGCAGGTCTGCGCACTTGACTACCGACCTGCATTCAGGCGCAGAGACATCATCAAGCCGAATTACGAGGAGATGCTTCGCATAAAGGAGATACTCAATCAATGCGGGTTGAATTGCGTGATTTGTCAGACGGAATTCGGGAGAATCGGTCCATAGACGTATGAACGCACGAATTTAAGATCAAGGTTAAAATTAACCCCTTTCATTGAAACCGTAAGGTATCAAGGAATCTATCCATGTCCTCGTAAACCACGTTCCCCACCACGATAGCATCCGCATATTGCTTCATCTCCTTCGCCTTATCGCGTGAATCTATGCCACCGCCATAAAATATCGTCGCATTGCAGTGCGCATTCAGCGCATTAAGCAGCTCTGGATCACCGTACATGCCACTGTATTCTATGTACACGATGGGCAGATGAAGGTATCGCTCGGCATAGAGCGCGTATGCAATGACGTCATCTATACTCAGGTCTGTCTTCGCACCTGTCAGTTTTGCAACTGCGGAATCGGGATTCAATACGATATATGCCTCGGGTATCACCTTATTCCATTCTATATTATGGTTCTTTATCCAGTCCACATGCCTGCCAACAATCCATTGCGAGTCCAGAGCATTGAGAACCAGAGGCACAAAGACGTAATCCATACCCTCATATGTTATCGCTTCCGGTATCACCGGCTCCAGTACCTTTGTAATCTCATAATCCCTCAGACGAGCTACAAGCATGCTCGTGTTCTCCTCTGTGATGTTCTGCGTGCCTGAGATCATTATGACATCTGTACCACTACCCACTATCGTCTCCAGATCCCTTTTGCTTATCGGTTTATCGGGATCAAGCTTTGTGATGTGCTTCCAGTAGCGCCAGGGCTCTTCTAACATCCCAGCATTTAAAATACGCTACCTGTCTCCGCTTCTGGCAGTATCTTGAGCAGGTAGCCCTCGTATAGCGATTTCCTTATCTCACATATCTCCGAGAGTTTCCTGTTCTGTATCTCTATGTCGCGTATTATCTTCTCCTCGCCGGGCTCTAACTTCACACGCAAGCCATCAAGATGTATTATGGTGGAGAACTCCTCACCGGGTTTTGGCGGAATGGTCATGTCTATCAGTTCTTTCAGGAAAAGAGGAGAAGTAGCAAGCGGATCCTCCTCTATCTCACGCCGCCTGACATCGAGCTCGGTACGTAGCGCCTCCGCCATCTTCTCCAGACTCTCTATCTCGTGCTTACGCTTCATACGCTCCGTTCTACGCCCGATATTACCGACATAGTGTGGTATGTCCAGTTCCGGCGGTCCGCCAGCTATTATGTACGGTATCTCCAGACCTTCACATAACCGCGCCTTATCCTCTATACACTCCCTGAAGTTACCAAATATGAACACCGCAGCGTCGCATTCCTCTATTATCCTCTTCTCCTCCACCGTCATCTGCGCTATCCGCTTGCCTACACCACGTGACAAGCCCATCATATTCGTGATAGCGCCTTTACGCCTCAAGAATTCCGCGACATCACACATAGGATTAACTGCATGGTGCCTGCCAAGAGAAGGAACAACAATCATTATCTCCGCACCCGCAAGCGGTAATTCTATAAGCTTACCGCCTATCTCCTTGACTTTGTTCCTTATCACCTTCTCCTCCTCCGCTGGAAACGCCAGATGCAGCATCGTCTCCATCTGCATCACCATCTCCTGAAGTATGAACCCGCCAATATCCTGCGTCAGCTCCTTCAACTCGTTGAACTTATACACACCACCAGAAAACATCATTATCTTGTACATCTCACTGTCCCCCTTTCTCTAACTCAGTCACCATCTCCTCCACCTTCTCCTTCCATTCTTCCGATACTGGATTCTCTGATGCGATGATAGTAACCCTGCCGGGTGAAGGTAACGGATATCGAACACGTGCACCTTCGGGCAATATCCGATCCACGGCATCCAGTATCCTGATATTCAGGTCTGCCAGTGGCTCATAAACAACCATCTTCATCAGCTCCTCCATCTCCTTCGCCTCCACATCCACCGTTATTTCCAGCCTGCTCAACTGCTTCACACGATCATCAAACCTGTCCCAGAGCAGAGCGAGCAGTTTGGGCGCATACTTCTCGTCCGTTATCTTCAACCTGTTATCCCCCCTTAACGTCATATCATTCACTGTAATTGGTCTCGGTACCCTGCCTATCTTGACTGAGATGACAAAGACATGTTCTGAAGGATCGCAATACAAATATACGTTATCAACGTTACTGTGTAATCCTACCTCCCTGAATACATTCTGACAAATCCTGCTGTAGCTCGCATTGGCAAATTCATCCCCACCTTCTACTTTCACTTCCATCTCCTCATCACTTTTAAATTATCAACCTACATATTTCTTTTTTGCTTTTTTATTCGCATACCAAGTATGCAGCCACTGCCCTGAACACCGCCTATCGGATTCGAGGGCGTTCCAAACTGATGCATGCACCTGCCAAGTACCGCAGCGCCTCGCGCCAGTGCGTCATCGGCAAATATCACATCATTCTCCATGTTACGACCGAAGAGAGCACTCAGCTTCTCCACTATCAGTTCAGGCTTCCGCCCGGTGATGCCCGCTCTGCCTGTTATTCCTATCTTGGTGTCAGGCAATAATAACCCCTCATCTCGCGCTATCTCGACCAGTCGCTCGGTTATGCATGCAGAGACCTCATCTATTACTGGATGAATATACTGAATACCCGCATCGTTCTTTATCTCCTCGCCTATCGCTCCTATCTTCGGCAGATCAGAGAGGTTATCACCCGCATCAACACCAATCAACGTAACACCATTCTTCCTCGCCGCTTCTGTATTCACCGGAGAGCCACCGACACGAGTTCCTGATGTGATCTTCCCTATCTTTAAATGACTCAATACCGCTTCCGCATAGCTCTTCACCACTTCCTTCTTCACCCTGTATCGCCCCTGCATCGGGAAATCGAGCACGGAAGGGTATTTCTCGCTCACTATCCTCGAGACCAGAGCATCGGGTATGGCACCTGCGAGCCCACAGTAGCTGCCTGTAACCTTCGAATAGGGCAACTGATCATCGGTTATCCGTCCGGCGAGGGTGGTTCCGAAGTCAAGTGACAGAACGGGATTGCGATAGTCAACGTCAAGCCATTTCGCCGCACCTTTTAGTCCCGCAGTCACAAGTTCACCCTCCATCTCGTTCGCTACCAGCGATTCCCCTGCTGGCGCCTCATTACCTGTTACCGCACCATCGAAATAAGTCTTATCCATCTGTGAAAAGTTCCTCAACTCATCGGGAATATCATTGATGGTCATTGGCGATATCATCTTGCGTGGCGGTACTCCTGCGATCATGCAGCCCTTAGCCAGTGCCTGGATCACACCCTGTATCTCCTCAACCCTGGTAAACCCCGCAGTTACACCTGAAGAGCGCACCACGAAATGCAGATCCGGTACGGTTATTCCAGCGGCACGAGCAGCATCCTCCAGCGTCGCTTTCACAAGGTTCGCAATGGAATCCACAGAGAGTCCAACGTTCGTTATCGTATGACAGAAAGTGTCTTCATGCGCCAGCGCTTCCCTTGTCATCCTGACTGCCTTATCTAATATGTATGTCTTCCCGCTTTTCAGGTCCGTCGCACTCAGTATGGACTTCGTGGTGCTGTTACCGAGTTCTACGCTCGCCACGATGAAGATAGGTCTCAGCGTGAGGTCGCCTCTTGAGAGTCGCAATATGAAAAACAGATCACTATAGCTCACTTTCTTCGTCCTCAGCACCTTCGGATGATACCTCTTCCTGAACAAGCCCATTTCCCTTTTACCTTCTTCAATTATCTATCCTACCTGATTTATAAACTATCACGTTAAACGTTGAAAAATGCATGGATGTTGACCTCGTGCGGGTTAATAGCGATTCATGTAAAATTTTCAAGATCCGGCACTCACGCCATTATCCAGTGGGGATATAAACGTGAAAAAATGGAAAAGTTTATATGTGGTAATAGTTATTACCTTCCCACATGGAACCAATAGTAATGGTGTTTGCATGGACGATAGTAGTGATAGTGCTGGCGTTCATTGCATGCTTGTTCGAGGATTTAGAGTCGGACGAGGGTTCGCAGAGCAATCCGAACTCGCAGGT
>JAODGP010000051.1 GCA_025464345.1 Methanosarcinales archaeon
TTGAGAACCGCACCTTTTCCCATGGAGTGGTGGATACCCATGATCCTGGTATCACTCCCGATATTCTTCATAGTCGAGCTGGAGAAGTTCCTGACGAAGCGCTGGAAAAGGTAATGCTTAAACTTAAAGGGATACTAAAATATAGAGCCGGGGCGCAGCCTTTATTCCGGTATAGAGCTCGTGCGATAGGAGGCGGAGAGATGGAGATAGAGGAGACGGATGATTATATAGCGGTGCATGGAGATTTCGAAGTGCTCAGTTCGGCATTCTACAACGGTGGATACAGGCGTGCGCGAACGCTAATAAATCTGCATGTGCCTCATGATTTCGATGCCGATCCGGTCATGTACTTCGATTCTTTCATCAAAAGAGTGAAGCTGGCACCGGAAACTACCGTTGGCATGATGACCGCAGTACCGATGCCCAACGCACGAATATTAAAGGACGAAGGCATCACTGCTATTATAACCGCGGGGCTATCGCTTGCAACCGTGAACATCATCCTCACAATCAGCAGACCACTGTCACAATCTGCAATGGCGAACGTGATGATAGTGGCAACCGAGGCGAAGACAGCCGCTTTTTATGACCTCGATCTGCGCGATTGCAACGGTGATCTCTTCACCGGCGATCTCACGGATTCGGTGGTTGTTGCCTGCGCGCCTGTACGGAATAAGGCGGATCTATTCGCAGGTAAGGGTACAGAACTGGGCAAACGTATATATGATATGGTGAGAGAAGGTGTAAAAGCAGCATTACAATCTCATAATGGACTGAGTATGGACAGACCCATCTTGAAACGACTGGAGGAACGGGGTATAACATTGCAGGCGATGGTGGATACGGCTCTTGAGCTCTATGTATCTGTGGAAGGGGAAGAGCGGGATATGGACAGACTCAGGCAGCGATTGGAATCGCAGCTAATAGCAGAGACTGCCGATCCAAATGTCGCTCTGCTGCTCGCGGCTGCGATTCATGCTGAGGAGCAGGAGATATTGAAAGGTAGAGCGGGTCACGAAGGCATGGCAGATGCAGCATCCATTGTGGCTGACGAACTCATAGGGATTGATATTGCGGAATACATAGGAGGGAAAAGAGCTTTATTCAATTTCTTCTATTATGATACGAGGAAGCCGGGCATACTTCGCCGGCTGGGTGTGTTCATGGATGATGCAATCGGGGGGTTGATAGCGGGCTGCATGAGCAAGATGCTGCAGGATTGAAATGCGTGTGTTAGGAATAGATCCCGGGACCGCGATCACCGGCTGGGGCGTGGTGGAGAGCATAGATGGTGTACTGAATCCCGTTGCTTTCGGATGCATACGGACGACCCCGAAGCAATCGCGAGCCGAGAGATTGAAGCAGATATACGAGCGACTGGTCGAGGTAATAGAGGAGATGGAGCCTGACCGGATGGCTATCGAGAAGATATTCTTCAATATCAATGTCAAGACGGCGTTGAGTGTGGGGCAGGCGCGGGGTGTATGCCTGCTGGCGGCTGCTGTCACCGGAGTGCCTGCCTATGAATACAACACCTCTGAGGTGAAGAATGTCATTACCGGCTATGGTAGAGCGACGAAGAGCGAAGTGGCAACCAGGGTGAAGGAACTGCTCCGGCTGGATGTGATACCCAGACCCGACGATATTACCGATGCCCTCGCTATTGCCACAACCGACCTGATGACACGAGCAGTGGACTCCCTACCTTGTGATCAATCGAGGCACGAGTGTTGAGTACCTGCCAAGCTGTATACCGTATCTCTTATTGTATTCCTCCATATCCATCAATTCCCCGGACCTGTGTCTCGCTCGCTTTATCCTCATGCCCTCTATCTCCCAGCCATGCTCCCGTTCAAGCTTACGCAGCAATTCCATACGCCGCATCACGTGCAGTTCCTGCTCTGACCGCACATATAGATGCCAGTCATCGGGATACTCACCAAAGAACTCCGTGTGTGATTCATTTGCAGCTTCTAAACTCGCCAGACGCGGGTCTCGCAGTGCGAGCGGGCGATGTAGCAGTTTGGCACTCATCGCTATCGCCTCCTCCTTCGTCTCCACCGGTACGAGCATGTGCAACGGGCATGGCTCCACCTCCTTCTTATCGCCCGTAATGCCGTCATACATCCACCATCGCTCACGGTCGTATTTATCACCGAGCATGAACCGCACGAACCTGAATCCAGAAGGACCAACCACCACGGGTATACCCGCCCTGACGAGCCCTGATGCCACTGCATACATATCCTCGGTCTCCGCACCCCAGAGTATCACCACCACGGGCAATCTCGCATAGAGATAATCCACCACCTGTGTCCAGTTCGCCCTCGGTGTATAGCCGCTGCCGACCAGCGCGCCACGATAAATAGCAGCAGGCACATGCGATATGGCGCTGCAGCCGCCGAAATTGACCAGACCCTTCAGCACTCCCGCAGCTATATACTGCTCGAACAGGCACTTATGCGCATCTTCATCCATGTATTTCGCAACTTCTGCCGCCACGCAGCCCGCCACACATACGAGATAGTTACGTTCAAGGAAATACCGTGCCATATCCGCAACCTCGCGTTCTGGTGCGGAGCCACAGCCGATTATATTCACCATCCCCGGTCCGTTACCGCCGAGTATGATGCCAAATGTGAGGTCTCGCCATTCCAGCTCGGACATCGGTCCCCTGCCCGCTCGCATGAGGTATCTATCCCCCTTGCCGGTGAGCGATGCCGCACCTATCATCAGCTCGGTTATGCGAATCCCTTCCGGACACACCTGCTCGCACTTAACACAGAACAGGCAATTATCATAAGCAACAGCAAGGGCTTCTAAATCACCGTTCGCAGCCTGTGCCAGCGCACCGCTTATCGCTATCCGCTCAGGGCACACACTGAAGCACTTATCGCACCGTTTACATCGCTTTGCCTCACGGCTCAGCTCTTCTGCACTGAATGCCCTCTTCTTCCTCACGGCTTTATGTTCTATTGCGAGTCTGACAGCGAGTTCACCCGCTTTCTCCGGGTCTATCACTCGCATGCCCTGCACCTCCGTGTAGCCCGAAGCAATCACGATTGTATCCGCACGCTTCGCATCACCGAGCACATCGAACTCGTAACACAGACCGCTGAGCACGACGACATCGGCTATACCGGCACGGATAGCCTTCCTCGCCTTCACTCCGCTGGTGAGCACCTTCGCACGATTATAAAACCTCGGCAGGTCATGCCCGACCGCACCGGCACCGCAGATCTCTACCTTATCCTCCTGGTTCGTGTCCCTGAGGTATTTCACAGCGAACCATGCGGGCAGGAAATTATTACCGATGAATAGCACAACCGGCCTGGATGTGTCCACCGCACCCATACCAACCTCTATCTCAGCAGCGGGGAAATCGTGATACTCAGTCGCTGCATGCTTGCCCGCATTGATGAAATCGAAGCAGCACATCTTCAGCACCTCCGCTATCTCCATAACGAGCAGGGTGAGTGCACCTGCATGGAGCGCCTTCTCCTCCAGCACTTCCATACGCTCATTACCGAAGTAAGCACTTAAGAGCAGCTCGGATAGCTGCGATTGCGCATATGATAGCGCCCTGCCGGCATCTCGTATCTTATCTATATGAAAGCCGGTGAGCATCGATGTGTTCAGCGCAGGATAGGTGATGGAACTGCCCATGTCTATCTCCCTATCGGGGCTGAACATCCGTATGGCGAACTCAAACAGCTCTCCTGTTACTGCAAGCTGTTTACATAGCCCTTTACATGCTTCACGCAGGCTCATCTTCGCCGTGTGGGCTCTCATCTGCAGACCACACAGTCCTGTAGCGCCACTGCACGGTCCCTGCATGCAATCGTTGCATCTGCCTGTATCGGTGGTATAAACCATGCAATACCGGTTCATGAGCACGTTGTCCCATTCTGCGATGTCTTCGGCATGGGCATAGATGTTCAATCTGGGTTTCCACTGTTTCAAACGCCGCTCGCCCATATCGGTCAGTATATCACGTGCAATCTCCTCTATCTCACCGCCACGAAGCCCCGATACCACATCCTCAAGTTCTATCTCCTCCGCTCCTATTCGCACTCTCACATTCATCACCACTCAGATGAAATCGAGCTTTATACCAGCCCGGCGCAGGAATTCCAGACCCTCTCTATCGCTGTAATCGCCCGCCATCACCACTCGCTTTATACCCGCATTTATTATCAGCTTGGCACATATCTTGCACGGGTATGCATTCACGTATAATGTGCCGCCTTCGGCATCTCTACCAGCCTGAAGCAGCGCATTCTGCTCCGCATGAACGCCGATGCACTCCTCATGCCGCTCTCCCGAGGCGATATTCAGCTTATCACGCCTGCAGCCGACATCCAGGCAGTGCGGGAAACCACGTGGTGCACCGTTATAGCCCGTGGATATGATTACATTGTTCTTAACAACGATAGCACCGATCTGCCGTCTCAGGCATGTGGAACGAGCCGCCACGTCCCTCACTATGTTCATCCAGTATTCGTCCCACGGTATCCGCTCCTTACTGGAAGACATCCCCGCACACTTTATAAGATATAGAAACTAATAGTTCTTTATAGAAATGCGATTGATGGTCCCGCATCCGGGTCATTTCCACGCTCTGAAGGATATAATAGAGGCTAAGGAGGCATACGGGCTGAGTGAAGTGGAAGAGGTCTATATGGGCGGTTCGCCGGAGGTGATGGGCAGTGGCAGGGGCGTGCTCCACGCACCGCTACTGGCTGAAATCCGTGAGCAGACCGAATATGCGCATCAGCACGGAATAAAGATGAACATCGCACTGAATTCGCCATGTGGTGGCGGTCATCACCTCACCTTTGAGGGTTACAAGACATTCAACTGGTACTTCACGGAATTGAACAATGCGGATGTGGACGGTGTAATAGTAGCGGAGCCGTATCTCGTGGAGTTACTGCGTGATTATCCGATGAAGACAATCATATCCTGCCTCGCTTATGTTGATTCACCGCAGCGTGCACGGTTCTTCGAGGAGCTCGGTGCCGATGCGATAACCGTGGACACGAACATAAATCGCCATTTTGACCTTATAGAGGCGATGGTGAAGCACGTGAGCTGCGAGATAAGGGTGATAGTGAACGAGGGTTGCCTTTACAGATGCCCGTTCCGATACTCGCATTACAATCTCGCATCGCATCTGAGTAGCTTAGACCAGCCGAAGACTCCACTATTCGCTCCGGATTTCTACTTCGATAAGTGCGTCAATATCCGTCTGCGTGAGCCCGCGCAGTTGATCAGGTCTGCGTGGATAAGACCGGAGGATATGAAGGAATACGAAGCAATCGGTATAAACAGCTTCAAATTATCGGGCAGGACCAAGGCGGTTAACTGGATAATAAATTGCATGCGTGTGTATTCCCGGCGCTCGTATGATGGCAACCTGCTCGAACTGCTTGACTGCCCGCAGATGCTTCGTTATATCTTCTATATAGACAACAGGAAGCTTGAAGGCTGTATAGACCAGTGGAAGAGCTGCAGCAAGCACTGCCACGAATGTGGCTATTGCGATGACCTTACGAGGGAGGTGCTGACCGTTATCAAATGAGGCTGGTAATACCACATCCCGGGCATTTCTCCGCTTTGAAGGATATAATAGAGTATAAAGAGGCGAATCGGCTGGTGGATGTGGCTGAAGTCTATATGGCGGGCTTGCCACAGGTGATGGGCAGCGGGCGAGCGACATTGCATGCCGCTCTTATTGACGATATCCGTGAGCAGACCGAATATGCGCATCAGCACGGCATAAAGATGAACATAGTGATGAATGCGTCATGCCTTGGCGGGCATCATCTCACCTTTGAGGGTTACAGGTTATTCGAGTGGTACTTCAACGAGCTCGATAAAATGGGCGTGGATGGTGTCACAGTGGCAGAGCCATACCTCGTTGAGCTTCTGAAGGAGTATTCTATGGAGACCGTCATATCCTGCGTATCTCATGTGGATTCACCGCAGCGAGCCGTGTTCTACGAAGCACTCGGCGCTGATTGTATTACAGTGGACACGAACATAAACCGTGATTTCTCCACTCTAAAGGCGATAATGAGCGCAGTTAGCTGTAACATCAGAGTGATAGTGAACGAGGGTTGCCTCTACAAATGCCCGTTCCGGTACGCGCATTTCAATCTCTTCTCGCACATCACGGCATCAGCATCAAGACCACTTAACACCTTCGCCGACTACTACTTCGACAAATGCATATCCATACGTGTTCGTGACCCTTCGCAGATCATCAGGTCGCCATGGATAAGACCGGAGGACATAGCGGAATATGAGCGTATCGGTATAGACGACTTCAAGCTTGCCGGGCGTGCAAATGCGGTCGGCTGGATACTATCATGTATGGAAGCATACTCACGGCGTTCGTACGATGGTAACCTGCTTGAGCTTTTGGATTGCCCGTCTGAGTTGCGTGACATATTCTATGTGGATAATAAAGCACTGGATGGCTGTATAAAGAGATGGCAGAGCTGCAACAGGATATGCGACGAATGCCGGTATTGTGATGATATAACAGGCAGGGCATTAAAGGTAATAAAATAGATGAAAGAAGAGATAAGTGCGGGCAGGAAGAAGCTGGAAGAGGAATTAAGAACGAACATGGGCAATATCTTCGTACCGGAGGCGAAGTTATTCGGGATGGTATGTGGCTGTGTGGGCTTTGCTGCGGACCTGAGGGGCTTGAAGAGCGACGATGTGGAAGTATTCAGGGACAGGATAAATGCGATCCTGGAGGAGATAAGCAACTCTCTGGGTGTGAAGCCCGAATTCATATATGCACGTAAATTGCCAGGTTCGGATGAGGTCGTGACGCTCACCGTGCGGGAACTGTGCAGCCGCTGCAGGCGGGAATTCGCCGGCTCTAAAGCCGCTCCACGACCCGATATAATGATACTGAAGAAGCGACTGTGAAAAAATATAGAAAGTTTTTTTATAGAGGTAAAACAAATTTAAAATTATTTAGATAGGGATACAAAAAATGCGATTGTATATAGGTAGGGGCGATTTAAGTTTAGAATCGGGAGGTAAGGAGAGATGGGGGATGATGGAATATTCATTGAGGTCCGGAATGTGAGCAAGGAGTTCAATGGCAAGCAGGCATTGAAGAATGTGAGTCTGGAGATAAGGGAGCTGGAATCTCTCGGGCTACTTGGTAAGAGCGGCTCCGGAAAATCTGTATTACTGCGTATGCTCAGGGGTACTGAGGAATATGCACCCGATAGTGGCGAGGTTATTTACAGGGTAGCGATGTGCCCTTCGTGTTCATGGATAGAAGGTCCCTCCAGGGTAGGAACACCATGTAAGAAGTGTGGTACGGAGTATGAATACAGGGAAGTGAACTTCTGGAAGGACAAGCCGATGAGGAGGTTACTGAAGGGCGCAATAGCGATAATGTTACAGCGGAGTTTCGCACTGTACAGTGATGAGTCGGTGGTATGGAACGTACTGGAGGCGCTGGATAGGGCGGGCTATCCAAAGAGCAGGCGGATGAAGCGAGTATACGAGCTGCTGGACGCTGTTAAGATGTTGCACCGTGTCAATTTCCCGGATACAAGGGATCTCAGTGGCGGCGAGAAACAGAGGATGGTACTTGCACGTCAGTTAGCCCTGGAACCTATCCTTCTTCTTGCTGACGAGCCTACCGGTACACTTGACCATGAAACTGCGGGAGTCGTGCATCGCGCACTGGTGAACAGTACAAAGGGAGGAACCACACTGCTTGTCACCTCTCACTGGCCTTATGTCATCAGGGATCTGACTGAGAAAGCCGCATGGCTCGATAACGGTGAAATCATCGAATATGGAGATACGCCGAAGGTGGTTGGGGATTTTGAGCGAGAAGTGGGCGATATAGAGCGTGAGGAGTTTAAGAAGTTCGGCGAGCCGAAGATAAGGGTCGAGGGCTTGAAGAAGTACTACTATTCCGCCTCAAGGGGCGTGGTGAAGGCGGTGGACGACGTCTCATTTGTGGTCTATGAGAATGAGATATTCGGAATAGTGGGGCATAGTGGAGCGGGAAAGACGAGTTTAATGCGAATAGTGAGTCATCTTGATCCCGGTACGGGCGGCGGCGCATGGGTACGGAGCGGTGACAGGTGGATAGAAGCGTCGAAGGCGGATCTTGATACATTTATAGGACCAGGCGGGCAGATAATGGGAGGCACAACGGAATGGAAGTCGCATTTCGTGGGCGTTCTGCATCAGGAATACTCGTTAATTCCGGGTCTCACGGTATGGGAGAATCTCACGAGTGGAATAGGCATTAACCTGCCGGAGGATCTCGCACGGATGAAGGTGGAATTCATGCTGAAGGGAGTGGGTTTCTCAGATGCTGAGATAGAGGAGATACTGCCAAAGACACACCTTGAGCTGAGTGTGGGTGAACGTCAGAGGATATTGATAGCGCAGGTATTGATGAAAGAGCCGGAGATAGCGGTGCTCGATGAACCCACCGGCACAATGGATCCGGTAACGAAGAAATATGTTGCCGAGACGATATTGAAAGCGCGGGAGAATCTCGGTATCACGTTCGTCATAGTAACACATGATTTAGACTTTGCCAAGAAGGTATGCGACCGGATAGCATACATGAAAGGAGGTAAGATAACAAAGATAGAGGACTTGAGAGTGAGTTAATTTAAGGGTACAAAAAGGAGAAGTGGTAAAAAATGAGTGAGAAAGAGCCGTTTGTAATTGTACGCAATGTCTGTAAGACATTTGACGGCAAAGAGGTCTTGAAGGATGTGAATGTGGAGCTAAGAGAGGGCGAGCCACTTGGACTGCTTGGCAGGAGTGGTGCTGGCAAGTCAGTATTGCTTCATATGCTGCGAGGCAGTGAGGAATATGCACCCACCTCTGGTGAGATAATATTCAGGGTAGCCATGTGTCCTTCATGTGGCTGGGTGACGTCGCCAAGCAGAGCTGGCTCGGAGTGCGACAAATGCGGTGTGGCGCTGGAGCAGAGGGAAGTGAATTACTGGAAGGACAGAGAGGGGCGTAAGAAGGTGAAGAGGAGTGTTGCCATCATGCTCCAGCGGACTTTCGGACTGTACAGTGATGACACGGTGATGTATAACGTGCTACAGGCGCTGGAGAGCCGCGGTTATCCATCTGCGAAGCGGTTCAGGCGTGCCTATGAGCTTTTGAAGGCGGTGAAGATGCTCCATCGTGTGACCTTCCCGGCTGCTAACCTCAGTGGAGGAGAGAAGCAGCGTGTGGTGCTTGCGAGACAGCTTGCACTGGACCCCATGCTGCTGCTGGCTGACGAGCCCACCGGTACGCTCGATTATGAGACTGCAAAGCTGGTACACAAAACGCTTAAAGAGAGCACAAGCGGGGGTATGTCCCTCGTGGTCACTTCCCACTGGCCCTATGTGATAGAAGAGCTGACCACGAAGGCTATATGGCTTGACCACGGTGAAGTGATCAAATACGGTGATTCAAAGCAGGTGGTGGAGGAATTCGAGAAGCAGGTTGGCGGGATAGAGCGAGAGGAGTATGTGAAGATAGGCGAGCCGAAGATAAAGATCGAGCATTGCAAGAAGTATTACTACTCGGTCTGGCGAGGGATGGTAAAAGCGGTGGACGATGTCTCGCTGACGATCTATGAGAACGAGATATTCGGGCTTCTGGGTAGAAGCGGAGCGGGTAAGACGAGTCTTGCACGTATAATAGCGCAGATAGATCCACTGACAGGCGGGTCTGTCAAGATAAGAGCGGGCGAGAAATGGATAGAGGTGGGACGAGTAGCAGAGACAGGTGTGTGGATTGCCTGGGGAGCAACCACGCCGGGGGTGGGTGAGCAGGCTGCTACACGTGTTGCCATGCTCCATCAGGAATACACGATGTATCCGGAGAAGACGACGCTGGAGAACCTCACGAGTTGTATAGGTATCAAAATACCGGCGGAACTGGCGCGAATGAAAGCGAAGTTCATGCTCGAGAGTGTGGGTTTCACAGAGGCTGAGGCGGAAGAGGTGCTGGAGAAAGACCATACGCAACTCAGTGTGGGTGAACGGCAGAGGATAGCAATCGCGCAGATAATGATGAAGGAGCCGGCAATTGCGATACTTGATGAGCCCACAGGTACGATGGACCCGATAACGAAGAAGTACGTTGCCGATTCGATAAGAGCAGCACGAGAGAATCTGGGTATGACTTTCCTGATTGTCTCTCACGACCGGGATTTTGTCAATATGGTGTGTGACCGGATTGGACACATGCAGAATGGTAAGATAGTGAAGATCGAGGATCTGCGGTAAACCAATGCCAGTAGGAAGAGAGACGCAGATAGTGGCATGCCGTAAGGGTCAGGCGCTCGGGCTGGGTGGCGGCTTAGCGCAGAGGGGTACTTTCGCGAAGGCGAGAGCGAACGATGTCATAAACATCGCGATGTCACCCGGATACAGGCATATTCCAAAGCCGGTATGCGAGATAACCACCGAGCTGCGGGATAGGGGCATAAATGTGGGCGAGTTGATATTGAATGCGGGCGATGGTACACCCCGGGATGCCCCCACTGCGGGTGGTCATGGTGCTGCGTTCGGGCTGGAGCCCAAGGAGATAGAGATAATAGGACGGCATAAACTCGCTCTTCTTAACCACGGTAATGTCAAACAGCACTTCATATATAAGGTGCGATTCGTTCTGGCGAGGATAGAGATACCGACAATAGTGCTGTGTCAGTGCCCGGTAGATTATGTAGATTTCGAAGATATAGGGATAAGTACGCGCTACAGGGATGGTAAGACGCCCGGTAGAGTTATAGAAATAGTGACGGGGATAGTAAGGCATGAGAGTGTATCGCAGGAGAAGCTGAACGAGATAACGAGCAAGGTGAGGAAATGCCTGCGTGAGATCGAAGAGCATAAATGGAACTGAACAATCTGCTGGGGATAGGGGATTTTACACTGGTAGAGGGCAGTTATGCGGAACAGCGCTGGATAGCGAGGACGATTGATTATATGGGCAAAGAGAAGAGTGAGGATATAGCGGAACTGAGGAGGATATACAGCGAAGATGGGGAGTTGATAGGTATTGCGATCAATGACATTGAGCTGGGGTTCTGGATAGTATTCACCGATTTCATTGCCGAGCAGTCGCTGAAAGAGGATTTTAACGCTATTGCAACCACACTAAGCGGTGAGCGCGAGCGCGATGTGGTGGTGAACATGCGAGCATTTCGCGCGGGTGTGATGGAGTTCTACTCACTCGGGCTGGTGAATCGGTTATTCTGTGATTGTGAAATAAAAGAGCCGGGTTTTTATCCGCGTGAGAGGATAGAAGCGTTGAAGATACTGCTGAAGGAGTTTGTAGACCCGGTGGCTGGTGATACGATAGAGATAGGCTGTGGCGCGGGAGAAGCGACGGTTGCACTTCATGAGCTGGGTATATCGCCCATCACCGTGGATATCAACAAGTGCGAGATATGCCGCGGGCTGGAAGAGGGTGTGCTTGAGCCCATGAAGAGTATCGTGCTCGATTGCGCTCTGCTATCTTCGTTCTTTGGCAGGGAGTTCGATTTCGTATTCGGATTCATGGTGGGTAAACTGACGCGATATGAGCTGTTCAACTGGGAGAAGGTATTGAGAGAGGTACCGAAGGTACTGAAATCAAAGGGTAAGGTTCTGTTCACTGTTTCGAGCGAAGATGAGGCTTTGATTCTGCGCGATATACTGAAGGACGAGTTTGATAGTGAGATAAAGGAGAATGAAAAGAGCGATGGGTACTTCGACCACTGGGTCTATACAGGTAGTTTGAAGAGTTGAACTTCACTTCCTGTATTTACCCAGTATCTGCTCACGACGTTTGGTACGCCACTCCTCTAAATGCGATATCCATTCCTCATGCCTCCTGTATATGTATTCCTTGGCAGCCAGTAATTTCTCAGGTGAGTCGCCCAGCAGAATAATTCGAGGTACGTAATCCTTGATGGGGAAGCCGGTATGGGGATCGAAAGCCTCATCAGGCGAGGCTTTCTCCTGATCCACCTCCAGCCCGAACTTCTCCGCCGCCTCAAATATTATACCCGTGGTTATAGCACGAGGAATAGGTAATGCATACTTCTTTCTCGCCATTAACCAGCGCCACCTCCCTCTCCGGGCATGCCAAGCGCGCCCATTTCATCTGCTTCCTCCTCGGTATAGCACTCCAGACAGAGCACACGCCCGGCTATCTCAAGATATTCATCCACCTCTTTGCCACATCTGGAACAGCGCATCTTCTTAACTTTCCTGCCACCTTCCTCTTTATCTGCCTTCGCTGCCTCTCGCTCCATCCACCTCCGGCTTCTTTCTTCAGCCGTCTCTTCTCTTTCAGCCATTTTCCATCTATATTAATAATCATTTACTGGTATATAAAAGGTGATGGAAAGATGATGGTAAAGCTCGGGCATACACCGAATAATAACAATCAAAAAAGGGGAGAAATATGAGTAAATTTGTGTTTAGACTGGAGAGCAAATGTTTCGGATATAAATGTTGCTGAAGGTGCTAACGCTGCGGAATTATCGTAAATACAGGGATGTCTGTATAGAATTCCCTGATGGCGTGATAGGCATCATTGGTCTGAACGGTGTGGGTAAGACGACGCTGGTAGAGGCGATAGGCTGGGCACTGTTTGGGCACCACGCTGCACGAACGACCAAGGAGCTGATAAAACGAGAAGGCGCTTCGCCACATGAACCCTGTCAGGTGGGGCTGGAGTTTGAGCTGGAAGGTGATAACTATCGAGTGGTAAGGGAGATGTCTGGCAAGAATCTGATGCCAAAGGCGCGGCTTGTTATCAATGGAAGACTGATCACCAGCAATGCAGAGGAGGTGACACGGGTTTTGGAGGAGAGATTGGGCATGGATTATCAGTCATTCTTCACTTCTATCTTCGCCCGGCAGAAGGAGCTGAATGCGCTATCCTCGATGAAAGCAGCAGAGCGTAAGAAACTCATGCTGCGTATGCTCGGCATAGAACGGATAGAGAGGAGTATACAGGCGATACGAGAGGATAAAAGGGGTAAAGAGAAGAAGATAGAAGGTATAAAGACCGCCATCTTCGATAAAGACGGCAGGAAGAAGATAGAAGTGTTCAGAACAAAGCTAAAGGAGCTGGATAAAGCAAAAGAAGCACTTCTACCACTTATTGCCGGGATAGAAGCAGATACAGAGCGTAAGAAGCGTGTGGTACTGGCAACGAAGCGGCAGCTTGAGCTCGAAACCGGGAAATACGAGAGATATGTGGAGCTGAGCAATACACTGGGAGGAAGGCGGAGCGATCTGGAGAATACACGTAAGCGCAGAGATGAGAGGGAGAAAGAACTTGCCGCACTTATAGATAAGAAGAAGCGGCTTGAGGCTATAGAACCCGAGGAGAGACGGTATTTCGAGTTGAAAACGCGTAAAGAAGAGCTTGAGCGGCTGAAGGAGCTCAATCAGCGCAGGATGGAGCTGAACAAGCGTAAGGAGAAGACCTTACGGGAGATAACTCACAGGACCGGTGTGATTCGCAATTTGAGACAGGGGCTAACCGAGTATAAAGACGTTGAAGAGGAGTTAGAGACGCATATGCGGCTCAGGACAGAGCTTGAGCGGCTGAAGGAGCTCAATCAGCGTAAAGATGAGCTTCTTAAACGTAAAGAGCGTGCGATGCAGGAGGTAAAGAGCAGGGAATCGGAGATCGTGCAGCGTAAGGCAGAGCGACGGCTGTTCGAGGCTGATGAGGCGCGGCTGGAGACGGTAAAGAACGAGATAGAGGTATTGAGGCATGATAAGGAGAGCCTGCATTCCGCTATCGGCGCTTATAAAGCTGAGATACAGCAGATAAAGCGTGATATGAAAGCGAATAGGGATAAACTCGCAAAGATAGAAGCACTTGGTCCTGAGGGTGAATGTCCAATGTGTGAACGTCAACTGGGCACGCACTACGATGTACTGATAGAGAAACTGAAGGATGAGCTGAGAAGCAGTGAAGAGAAGCTTTACACGGCGTTTAATGAGTACAAGAATAAGAAACAGGAGCTCGTTGCAAAGGATAATGCGGAGAGAAGACTTGCAGAGCGATTGAAAGAACTGGAGAAGCGGGTGAATCGCAAAAGGGAGCTGGATACAGAGATAGAGCAGGGCGTGCGGGAATTGAACGTGTGGCGTGCGGAGTTAAAGGAGGTTTTAATGGACCTTAAGCCGCTGGAGGAGGTTGAATTCGATAATAATCAGTATAAGGCGGTAGTAGAGCGTATAAGCGAACTGGAGAAGCGTGTACGAGCGAAGAATGAGCTGGAGGTGAAGATATCGCACGAGGAACGCGAACTGGCGCGCTGGCAGGAAGAGCTGGAGCATATAATGAGCGATTTGAAGCCCGTTGCGGATGTCGTGTTTGATGTTAAAGATTATAACACGGTTGTAAGGGACCTGGAAGCGGTTGAGCGTGTGTATCACGAGATAATCAGCTTGAGAGCGGAGATAAAGCGTACGGATATGGTGAAGGCGGATATACAGAAATTGAGGGATGAGGAACGGAGGATTGTGGCTGAGATAGCGGAATTGAGGAAGCAGGTGGAGGCACTGGCATTTGATAAGATGGCGTATGTGGAGTTGAAGTCGAGATACGAGCGAGAGAGCGAGGAACTGAACGAACTGAAGCTGGAGCTCGTGGGTAAGAGGAACGAACTCGATAGTCTGGACAGGGAGAAGGAGCGTGTAAAGGCAGATATAGAGGAGCAGAAACGGCTGATGGAGGAGAAGGAGCGGGAAGAGGAGGATATAATGTATCTTAACCTGCTGGAGAAGATAATGAGCGATTTCAAGGTGTACATGGTGGGGATGATACGCCCGATGCTATCGGATTACGCATCGGAGATGCTCAGGCGATTGACGGACGGCAAGTACAGTAAGCTGGAGCTGGATGAGGATTATAACATATATATCTACGAGGATGGTACGGCGTACGAGCTGAATAGATTCTCAGGTGGCGAGGAGGATCTGGCGAACCTCTGCCTTCGACTGGCGATCTCCGCAGTTGTTGCAGAGAGAAGTGCTATTCAGACCCATTTCATTATTTTAGATGAGATCTTCGGCTCACAGGATATGCTACGGAAACGGAATATTATAACAGCATTGAGTGAACTCTCGAAGAAGTTCAGGCAGATCTTTCTTATCACGCATATAGAGGATATTAAGGACTATATGGAGTACGTGTTGCGGGTGAGCGAGGATGAGGAGGGAGTGAGCTGGGTGAGCATGGAGAGGGGATAGTCATATAAGAAGCCTGGCTGTATCTTCAGCGGGCAGTTCGTTCTCTTTGCATACCGCTATGGTACTGATATTCCTTATCTCCGCTTCCTTAAGGTAGAGATACCCCAGTATAGTGGCTATATCGATGGTGTAACCGAGGAGCAGCTTCTTTATCAGTGTGAGGCGGTATCGTTGCAGTGCGAGTTCAAGGGGAACAAGCGATTTCTCCTCCTCGTACTGCTGTATTGCCCCATTCAAGACCGCTTTATAAGGCGAATCGGGCAGTAACTGTATGGCAGAGCTTACGCTATCAGTCAGGATAGCATCTCGTACGGCATCAAACTCAAATTCGTAAGAATACGGCATAAGGTATCGTTCTATCTCAGTTCCAGCCACGCCCTCCCATTTGCACCGCAGGAGTATCATGAGGTTGGTGGTGTCCACTTCCGCACCTATAACTTTACGTGCTATCTCCCGATCTCTTCTCTGTAAATGCCTCATTCTGTTCCAGATGGAATCGAACAATTCGTGATCAAGAGCGGTTTCAAGCTCCAGCAGCCGCTGACCGCTACTGGACTCCAGTATTCTCCTGTACGGGTCTTCCAATCGCTTTATCGCACCGTCTAACGAATCGGCATCGATCAATATGCTCATATGGCGTCTGAAGAAAGACTCGACCGGGAATAGTAGAGGCGCTTCCATAACACCAGCAAATTTTGATCTCAATATCGCCTTCACGTTCATCACCTCGAACCGGCGGAGGAGCTCGATGAAGAAGTCCTTCACCGGTGGCTTCGTTGATCTTATCACCATCAGGTACTCGTCTACCAGTTCATGCTTCAATGCCCCCTCTATCGCACGTGCATCAACCACTGTGAGCCCCTCTATGCTCGCTTTATACGGGCTTTCCAGCATAAGGGTTAAGAAATCGCCTTTACGTGCATCAGCAAGCTCTCTCATAGCCCTGATGTCCATCAGATCAGACACCCGCGCTCTTATCCGTGCAAATACGTATGCATACCCGGATACACTCATGCTTCCATCGGCTACTCTATGGGGCTGCGGAGATTTGAACTCCGGTTACCAGCTCCCCGAGCTGGGAGGATAACCTGGCTACCTTACAGCCCCTCCTCATATATCTGGACTTTCGTCATTATAAAACTTGTGGTATTGATGACTTCATCCCGAAAGTCAATAATTCGTCTGGATTGCCTGAATACGCCTCTATTTGCCATGCCGGGCATCCCTTAGCCGTAGCGTTTGACTTGAGAACGGCTTTCCACCTTTATCCGCCACCGCCTCATACTGAAATGCTAATATATTAGATGAAACATTTCTCTTATACATGTCCCATGGTAAAAGGATGCTTTGCTAAAAATCGAAGGTCACGCTACCCTTACGGGATGAAGCCGAAGAATGCGATTGATAGTTAAGTTCGTGCCAATGTCGAGTTTTGCGGAGAAGGTGATATACAAACATACGATTCAGGGACTCATATATGATGGTTTGAGGTATGCGGGCTGGGACAGTGATTTTCATACTGCGAAGGTCTTCAAGTTCTTCTGCTTCTCCGATGTGTTTCCGAGTGGCGATTATGTGGAAGGCGAGGATAAGCGGTTTATTGTGTCATCACCGAACA
>JAODGP010000052.1 GCA_025464345.1 Methanosarcinales archaeon
ATTGGGTTTCGCCTCCTTTCCCGTCCTATCCGGACTTATACGTGCTCCTTTTGTGAGAGGGTTTACTCAGTAGATCACTTCTCATGCCGGGGGCGGGGTTCGAACCCGCGACTTCGGCATTATGAGTGCCGCGCCCTGACCAGCTAGGCCACCCCGGCTCTTAACTCCCTCCTCAGGTCACCCATCGTGGCGACGCGTTCCGCAACCGCATCGTGCTGATGAATGCTCTCCTCGTTTATCTGCCTTATCGTCACGATTGCATCGTCCGGCAGTTCTGAAAAGGTATCTACAATCCGCTTCGCCATCTCGCGAACGCAGTCTTCAACGAACATCGGCTTCTCATGTGCTATCTCCACAACCTTCGCCTCATCCGGGCGTTTCAATATCTCGTACGTCTTCGCACTCATTGACCGCTCTATTATCTTTATTATCTTCTCAATCGGTACTTTTATTTTATTCTCCACCTCCACCACTTCTATCTTGATCAGCCCTCTGCCTCGCTGATTATGCGTGGGCATCGGTATCGCATCCATAAAAAATTCTATATCCTCTTTACTTATACCTCGCTCCGTCAATGCTTCAATCGCTCGCTCCTTCATCAACTCCTGCGCACACGGGCAGGTGGTCATTCCCACCACTTCCGCACCCAGTGTCTTCTTGATTCTAATATTATAGGGGGTGCGATATGCCCTCGCTTCCGCTATGATGATCGCAGGTTCCTGACACTGGATCTTCATTACCGGTGTCTTCCGCTTCAGCATGTATTCGCTCTTCATCCCCACCTCCGCAGTGGTTGCATACTCATGCAGGAGTAACAGCCGCTTTGCAACCTCAGAGCAGAGCTCTTCAACCTCGTATGTCGGCGTACTTATCGCCTCCTCCAGCACCTCATACATCGCTTCAAAGTTCCTCGACAGGTTCGCTCCCTTCATATCACTCGGCAGGTCCACGAAGAGGTGGAAATCGGATATGAGTACAACGGGTCTCCTGCTACCCGTTCTCGCCACTTCCACCAGCTTCTTTACGTTCTTCACTCCCACTCGCGTCAGGTTTATCCTTATGTCCGGGATACAAGCCTGCACATCCGGTAATTCTACCGCCATTCCTCCTTTAACTTCTTTGCCATATTATCTTAAAAAAGCCTGATAGTATGATTGTGATTAATATACCTGAACAGGTATAAAATAAAATAAGCCGCTGTGGCTTAGTGGTAGAGCGGCTGACTCGTAATCAGCAGGTCGTGGGTTCAAATCCCACCAGCGGCTTTTATGAAGAGCGTTCTGGATAGAAATAACTTCAGCGAGTGGTACAGTGAGATACTGAAGCGAGCAGAGATACTGGATGTCCGGTATCCAGTGAAGGGCGTTTATGTCTGGTATCCCTATGGACTCAGGCTCAGGAATCTGATTTATGGCATTCTCCGTGCACTGATGGATGAAGAGCATGAGGAGGTGCTCTTCCCGCTTCTTATACGGAGGGACGAGCTATTGAAGGAGAAGGAGCATATAAAAGGGTTTGAAGAGGAGGTATTCTGGGTCACTCATGGCGGCACCACAGAACTGGATGTCCCGCTTGCTCTACGTCCAACATCAGAGACAGCGATGTATCCTGTATTTAAACTGTGGATACGGTCGCACAGAGACCTGCCCATACGTGTATATCAGATCGTCAACACCTTCAGATACGAGACGAAACATACGCGACCACTTATACGGTTACGCGAGATAACATCCTTTAAAGAGGCGCATACCGCGCATGCGAGTAGAAGAGAAGCGGAAGAGCAGATAAATAAGGCTATCGCTATATACCGTAATTTCTTCGACCGGCTTGCTATCCCTTATGTGATAACGAAGCGCCCGGAATGGGATAAATTCCCGGGGGCTGAGTACACCATCGCTTTTGATACACTCATGCCGGATGGCAGGACGATGCAGATTGCAACGCTACATATGCTCGGTGAGAACTTCGCTCATACCTTTGATATCAGGTATGAAGCTGAGGATGGCTCCTCTAAGTTCGTCAATCAGACGTGCTATGGCATATCCGAGAGGTGCGTGGCTGCGGTCATCGCCGTACACGGTGACGATCACGGGCTGGTCTTACCGCCGCCGGTGGCGCCCATACAGGTGGTCATCGTGCCCATTATATTCACTTCCGGCGCGGATAAGCCGTCAGAATCAGAAGCTGTGAAAAGAGCCTGTAATGTTCTTCATCATGAGCTTAAAGGTGCGGGTGTAAGAGTATTCCTGGATGATTCGCCTGAGAGACCGGGTGCCAAGTACTACTACTGGGAGATGAAGGGTGTACCGCTCAGGATAGAACTGGGACCACGTGATCTGGCTAACAATAGCTGCACGTTCGTGCGGCGTGATAATTTCGTGAAGTGGCGTGTACCGCTTACCACAGCTGTGTCAGAGGTAAAGAATACGCTTGACGATATACAGCATAGTTTACATGCACGGGCGATGGAGAGACTGGAGATCGGTGTTGTGAGCGATGAAACGGAGCTGAAGAACGCAACGGGTATCGTGGCTCTACCGCTGTGTGACCGCGAGAGCTGCGGTAAGGAACTGGAAGAATCTACCGGTGCGAGCGTACTGGGAGAAGTGCTCTATGCATCACACAGCAGCGGAGGGAAGGAATGCATCATATGCGCACGTGAAGCTAAACATGTACTGGTTGCGCGTACCTATTGAATATAAAATTATTTGCCACGATGAAAAGGGAAAAGTTTAAAAGAGCATGTTTGATTATCATCACCCGAAGATGAGCCGGAGCAAGCTCACTCATGGAGTACGCTATATAAGTGATGTGATAAAGAACGTCCATAATGTGAAGAAGCGGGAATTCCAGCCATTCTACGAGGATTTATTCGATGCGGATTGTATAATACTCGCCGGAGAGGGCAGGTCTCAGAGCGCACTATACATAGGCATGGGGCAGATGGATAAGGTGGTGCGAACCATGGTTGACATAGATTTCCCGGGCAGGAACATCCTTGAGGCTGCGCCCGTGCTCGAGAAGAAGCACGAAAAAATAGTTCTGCTCGTCAATTCAGGTAGCGGTGAGACCACGACACCGAAGATAGTGGTCAGGCAGCTCGCAGAATACATAGAGCGCACGGGCACGCCGAAATTCACCATTGACGCGGTCGTATCCAATCCAAACTCATCAATAGGGCGGATAGGAGAGAAGGAATACGGTAATATAGTGGAGTTGCGGGGCAGGGGTAAAAAGTCGAACTCAACAAATGCGTTCCTCAAGCATGGTATAATGAATGACGTCTACGAGCTTGGCTCTTTACTGCTCTTCCAGAAGACGAAGGAAGCGATAAACGAGCATGCCGATTACAATGCTGTATTTGATAAGATAGATGAGGAATCGAAGGTGATAACGAAGATAGTGAAAGAATTCGTCAATTCGGAAATCTACTGGGATATCATCTCCAGACTGGAGACGAGGAGCAGGATCACACTCGGCGGGCTGGGTCCCGCGAGAAACGTAGCAAAGATGACTGCGATACGGCTGCAGCATGTTAAGAGGGCGATCGGCGATGAGGCGTATCTGTCCGGTCCTTTTGCACCGAGACCACGGGCTGGTGATGTGTTATTACTGATTTCATGGTCCGGTGAGACCGAACCGCTTTTAGAGTGGCGTAATGAGTATAAGAAATTTGGTGGCTACGTTTATTCTATTGTCGGCAATGAATCCATACTATCCCGTGAGACGAAGAGCTTCGTCATACACTCCTCGTCTGTTGAGTTCTATGAACGTGCCACGTTCACACTCAGCCCATTACCCCTCCACCTGGTCGAGCGATTGAACGAGCGTGGGATGAAATTACCTGAGTATATCATGGAATGGTGGCACTCGGTAAACCAGTAATGCATTTTGTGTAGTAATTTAATACCAGGCGCCTGGAATTTTTACCGGGCTAAACAAACTTCCTTTTTATCTTCTCCCTGAACATTAATAGTAAGAGATGTTTGAACGGTTGAAGGAGAAGCTACGGGCGTTTACCAGTACAGTAACGAAGACGATCGAGGAGAAGATAGTGGAGAAGGGTAAAGCCGCTATCAGTGGTGAGGCGATACTGGATGATAAGGACGTGAATGCGCCACTCGAAGAGCTTGAGCTCGCATTGCTGGAGAGTGACACCGCACTATCGGTGGTGGAGGAGCTCATTCCACGTGTGAGGGCGAATTTGCTGGGTAAGAAAGTGAGCAGGGGCGTAAATACCGGTGAGATAGTGACAGATGCGTTAAAAGACGCATTACTGGAGATATTATCATGTAATAATTTTGATTTTGATGAGTTCATCGAATCGAGAGAGAAGCCCGTGAATATCGCATTTGTCGGTGTAAATGGAACGGGCAAGACGACGACGATAGCGAAGGTAGCGAAGAGGTTGCTCGATGCCGGACATTCGGTCGTAATTGCATCTGCCGATACGTATCGTGCCGGTGCAGCTGAGCAGATAGAGGAGCATGCGTCTCGGCTGGGTGTGAAGGTGATAAAGCATCAGTATGGTGCGGATCCCGCAGCGGTGGTCTATGATGCGGTGAGATATGCTGAGGCGAACCATAAGGATGTGGTCCTCGCAGATACTGCGGGGCGAATGCATACATCGGTGAATCTTATGGAGCAGTTGAAGAAGATATGCCGTGTGACGAAGCCGGACATGGTGCTATTTGTGGACGAAGCGATAGCGGGAAATGATGCGGTAGAGCGTGCGAAGAGATTCGATGAACTCATCGGTATTGATGCCACCATACTGACGAAGGTGGATATGGACGTCAAAGGCGGAGCCGCAATCTCCATTGCTTATTCTACTTCAAAACCTATAATATTCATGGGTACGGGTCAGGGTTATGACGACCTGGAGAAGTTTGATCCGAATAAATTCGTCGAACGGTTGATATAGGAGGTGATGATATGACACCGGAGGAATACCGGACTCTGTTATTGAAGGTAATAGCGAGGGAGGATGTAAGGACGCTGCTGGGGCTCGTATATTACCTGAGGGAGTATTCCTCAGAGGAGGCACTTGTAAGGAACTTCAGTGCTATGCATGGCGATGGCGAGTGCAGAACGGTATTGCGTGCATTGAGACGGTGGAGGATACTGGGTCGAGGACCGTTTGATGAGTACGTGCCACGACAGGGCTATGAGTCTGTCTTTGATGAGGTTGTCCCGGACTTCATACCGGATTCCACGCCGATATCTGAATACCTCACGGAAGCGATAAAGAGCGGGGACGAGGCGGCGATAAAGATGATTGAGCTGCTCCTGAAGCTGACCATACACGGTATTGCCGGCTACACACAGTACAGACTGCTGGAGGAGGAGATATCAGAACAGTTCTCTCCATCTGTATTCCATGCACTGGAGCAGCGGTTCATAGCGGATAAGCTCTGTGTTTACGGTGAGAGGCGAGGTCAGGAGTTCCTGTCGCTGTATAATCAGAGCACTGAGGAGCTCGGGCGTGCGAGGGAGATATTGAAGGATAAGAGGCGCAAGGAGCTCTTCCAGATGCCGGTTGTGAAGATGGTGGATGACGCAATCAGATTACTCGCAGGTTTATCGAAACGCGAGCCGAAGGAGTGGAAGGAGATCGCTGCTACCTGGGCGAAGATGCCGGAGAGTGATATAGAGAAGCTCAGTGGTTACTTCAGTGGTTTCAGGATGGATGTGGATTTCCTGTTCATCACCGGCGATATGCTCATAGACCGTGATTCGCTATATTTCGTCATCACGGATAGACTGACCAGGTACGACATAAGGGAGTGGCGAACAGACCCTGTGGTATTTATAGTATCGGAACTACCGGTATGGGTAGAGAAGCCGGCGTTGAAACTGGTCTTCAATGATGCGTATCCAAAATTCTCGGACCGCAAGATCGCTATCGCTGCTCCTGGCGGGATAGCATATGCGAACTTCAAGCAGGAACTGCTGACTCGATTCCTCACGCAATTGGGTATTAATGAGATACGGGAATGGTCTTTATGAATGCCCGATCATTCGCTTATCCACAACACCTTCGGGAATCATCGACTCTACGCCGGTGGTGAAGCTCTTTATGCGCTCTATGAATTTCTTCTTCAATTTACCCACCAGTGCATGCTCCAGTACATCCTCTATCGTGAGTACAGGCACGACCTTCACCTTGTCCTTGTATTGCTCCTCTATGAGTACGTCATTGATATTCGACTGTGGAATGAGCACTTCCTTGATGCCAGCCTGCGCAGCCGCTTCTATCTTCTGTGTTATTCCACCCACGGGCAGTACATCGCCACGCACGGATAGCGAGCCGGTCATGGCTATGCTCTGATCAACCGGGATGTTCTCAAGCGAGGATATGACTGCGGTAGCGACGGAGATGCTCGCCGAGTCACCTTCTACACCCTCATACGTGCCTACAAACTGGATATGGACATCCTTCTTTGATATGTCCTTGCCAGTGAACTTCTTGAATACGGCAGATACATTCTGTACCGCTTCCTGCGCTATCTCCTGTAATCTGCCGGTAGCGATCACTCTACCCTCCTCCCGTGACTGCGCAGGTGTTACTTCTGCGATGATCGGGAGTACCACACCGGTATCACCGACGACTGCGAGACCATTCACCCTGCCTATCTCATAACCTTCGGTCTTGAACAGCTTGTAATCCTTACGCTGCTCCAGATATTCATCTGCCACCTGCTGCTCCACCGATTTCGCCATCTTCTTCGCCTTCAGCACATGCTCGCCAGTGACATACCTGGCACCTTCCGCACGTGCGATATCGCCAGCCACACGCACGAGCCCGCCGAGATCTCTGAGGATGAGCGTGAGATGCCCTTTCCTGCCTGCACGTCTCCTCGCCTCCCTTATTATCTCCGCGATACCGCTTCTCTCGTAGTGTGGTATCTTATGGTCTTTCTTCACTTCCTGCGCGATGAACCTGACGAGCTTACGTCTGTTCTCTATTGTATCCTCCATCGTGTCCTTCATGTATATCTCATATCCGTTACCCTTGATCCTTGACCGGAGAGCGGGATGCATGCCCGCAATTGCATCAAGATTACCTGCGGCGATCATGATGAAATCACAGGGTACCGGCTCGGTCTTCACCATTGCGCCGGAACTGCGCTCTGATTGACCGGTTATCGGGTACTCCTTCTCCTGCATCGCGGTGAGCAGATTCTGCTGCGATTCTATCCTGAGCGTGTTTATCTCATCTATGAACAGCACACCTTTATGCGCTTTGTGTATGGCACCGGGCTCCACTCTGTCGTGTGCAGGTGTCTCCAGTCCGCCTGACTGGTAAGGGTCATGCCTGACATCGCCGAGCAGAGCGCCGGAGTGCGCACCCGTGGCATCGATGAATGGCGCAGTCTCACGCCCGTAATTGGATACCAGCAGCTTGGGTATCATCGCCTCTTCCCTCGGCATCATCCAGCGGAATACCAGCAGGACAACAGCAGCGGCAATAACCGACCAGAAGAAGGTGCTTATGTCACCGCCTGGTCGTAACGAGTAGAATAGCCCGAGCCCCATGATGAGGAAGAACGTGAAGGTCAGGAAGAAATTCCGTGTCTGAATGCGTCTCTGCACCTCCTGCTTCTGTGCATCCACTATCTCTCTGCCCTTACCTTTGGGTACGACCCTTATCTTCGGCGTGTTCTTATCCTCGAGATTGGGATATACGAGGATATCCTGTAGCTCCTCCTTCGGTAGTAGCTCAGCCATACCGCTTGCCAGCATTGACTTGCCCGTACCCGGCGTGCCAATAAGCATGACATGCCGCCTCTGCTTCGCTGCCTTCCTTATCACTTCAACCGCATGCTCCTGCCCCAGTACCTGGTCTATCAGCAGCTTCGGTACTTCTACCTCTTCCGTGGTATTAACATCTATACCGGCAAGGAGGTCTTCCGTATCTACCGATTCATGCCCGGACATCTCTCTCCTAACTATATATTAATGGAAAGATAAAAAATTTTGTATCAGTTAAAATTCACCTCCGGTAGAACGACCATATGAAAGCACTGCTGAGTGTTTTTAACAAGGCGGGTATAGTGGAGCTGGCTAAACGCATGACCGAACTCGGAATAGAGCTGATCGCAACGAATGGAACTGCCAGTGTGATATCGAAGCATGATCTGCCGGTGAAGCGTGTCTCTGATTTCACAGGTGTGGCTGAGATGCCTGGCGGCGGGATAAAGACATTGCATCCCGCAGTCCATTCTGCAATAGCAACGGGCGAGATCGGGTTTGTGGTTGTCAATCTCATACCGATCAAATCGCTGGCAACCATGGATATTGGCGGTGTGGCTTTGATCCGGTCGGCGATAAAGAACATCGAGAGTACTGCGGTGGTTGTCAATCCCGGGAGATACCGACCAGTTATTGATGAGTACGCAGCTAAAAGGGCGCTATCTTTCCGTACGAGACTGGAACTCGCGTGTGAAGCCTCAAAGTATATATGTGAGTATGACACGAAATTATACAGGATATTGAGCGATGTGAGGTCCAGCGATGTCACTCTACACCCTTACCGGTGATAACGAACTCGCATGAGATGTCTTCGGGCATAGAGCGGTGCTTCTTTATCGTTGCTCTGCGTTTGCCACTGCCTTCAGGCAGTTTCTCGAGCTGGATTATCACCTTCGAGAGGTGCTCCAGTGCGTAACCACCCGAAGGACGGAATTTACCCTCGTACTCTATGTCCGCATAGACCTGATTCGTGATGATGACTGCGAGCTCATATCTACGAGCGAGCATCAAGAGCTGCTCTATCTGGTTCGCCAGCACGCGCCTGAGATATATACTGCGTTCATCGTCAAGTTCCAGCCGGTAGAATAACGTCGCAGAATCTAATATCACAAGTGCTATATCCTTATGCTGCTCTATCACCTGCTCCACATCGCTTATGCATGCAGTCTGCTGCTCGAAGTTCTGTGGCTCGTATATGAGTATCCTGTGCGCTATGCTCTCGATCTCATCGCCCTTATTCCTGCCTCTCACGATCTGTATGAATCGTTCGGGCGAGAAGCCCTCATTGTCTATATAAATCACCCTCTTGCCCCTTATCGCACATTCTATCGCAGTTTGAAGACATATGTTCGTCTTGCCACTGCCCGCTTCGCCGTATAGCTGGGTCACTGTTCCGGACTCAAAACCCCCGCCCAGTAGCTCGTCAATACTCCTGCATCCACTCGTATATCTCACTGGTAATTGCATTATTTATTCCTCAATTTATCCACCAGTGCTGGTGCAAGTTCGGTACGATTCGCAACGGTAACCTCGATGATCTCGAACTCGCGCTTCACGCGCTTCACCAGTTTATGATGTGATGCGAAATGAACGGAGACAAGCATCGGCTTATCGCTCGCTATCGCGCGCTCCACAGCCTCTATAAACCGTTTTGACCGCAATTCCATTGGTCCTATCTCGTCTATAACGATTATATCAGCATGAGCTACAGCATTCAGTATCGCATCAGCACCAATGCTATCCAGATCAGCGAGATTAACGGTGTATCTGCCCACCTTCGTGGTGCCTCGCTGGTGGATATGTGCGAGAATACCGCGCTTACCGGTACTTATGTCCTCGATAGAGAAACCAGCTCTCACACCACGTTCACGAATATCCGCAGTGAGCATCCCGCCAGCTCTGGCTTTTAGCGCCCTTACAACTTCCCTTATGATTGTGGACTTACCCACACCTGGCTTGCCTGTCAGCCCTATCCTCGCTATCGTCATCAAGTCCTCCTGCGAATCCTGCTCGCTTTATTATTGTATTTGTCTCAGCTCAGTAAAAATTTCAAGCACCAATCAGTGATGTTCTTCAGATCCGTGAGCCGGTAGCTTTTAGCTCCTCCAGTGCTTCAACCACCTTCTCGTTCTGTTCCTTCGTACCAACCGTTATCCTGATCAAAGAATCGCCGGCACCACGGAACGAAGAGCAGTCCCTGACCACTATCCCCTTTCGCAGCAGTGCTTCATAAACGGTACGGGCGCTCGCGGGCGAGACATCAACGAGCACGAAATTGGCATCAGAGGGCATGACCCTGAACAGTGGTCGCAGATGCTCGATCAGGTACTCTCTACCCGCCCGTACCAGTTCGACCGTCTTACGCAGGTGCTCCTTATCACGTAACGCCGCTATCGCTGCTACAATCGCGATGTTATTGACCGAGAAAGGCATTGCAACGCGTCTGTAAACATCTGCGAGCCATGTGGGCACCACCGCATACCCCACCCGCAGCCCGGCGAGCGCAAACGCTTTTGAAAACGTGCGTAATACCACTATGTTGCTATCATCATCCACAAGCTTCACCATCGATCGCGATGCGAATTCCGCATAAGCTTCATCCACAACCACCACTGATTCCGGCGCTATCGCTGCTATCTCATGCAATTCCGCTTCTGTCAGGCTGTTCCCCGAGGGATTGTTCGGGGAGGAGAGGAATATCATCCTCGTCCTGTCGTTACAGACCGATGCCATCGCGTCCAGAGGTACACTGAAGTCTCTCTTCCTCTGCACGTATCTGGGCGTGCCACCCGCTATCTTTATGAGCGATTCGTAGAGTGAGAATGTGGGGATCGGTATCAATCCTTCGTCTCCCGCATCTATGAATATCTTCACCAGTGTATCAAGAACGCCATCAATGCCCGCACCTATGACTATTCTATCCACATCCACGTCAAGATACGCGGCAATCGCATGTCTGAGCTCCGATTCCCTGGCTGACCATGGATATTTACTCAGATCCAGCTCGCCACGCTCTATACCTTCTAATATTGCGGTCTTCACATTCTCACTGGTGCCCAGGGGATTCTCATTTGAACTCAACTTTATAGCGCCCGCCACAAATGCACCGGGCTTATATTCTTCCAGTTCCCTCACCACTGCACGTATTCTCATTCTACTGGGATCAGTTCTCAGTCCATCTGAAACTGCTGTACTTTTATAAGCGTTACATCCCTATGTATACATAATGAGAGTGGCTATCTCGGACGCAAGGAAGAGGTTAAAAGCATTGCAAGAACTGGTATATCCTTCCATCATACACTCGATGTGGGGTACAGAAGATAAAATTAGAGCGCTATATCGCCATAAAATCCGCGTTGTGAAGATTATAAAGCAACTGGAAGATGTGGAAGAGCAAAAAGAGCTAAACAGCGACCTTGAAGAGCTGTATTCTCAGTATATCGGCATGTTTGGGCTCGCGGTATTTGAGATAAGGAAATACGAGATAGAAGTGGAGCTGGAGCAGGAGGATATAGCAGCCCAGCCCAGCGTCTTCGTAGATGAATCAGTGGATGTACCAACTTCTACACGCTGGATCAAAGCCCGTGTCCGGATGATTATGGCACAGGTGTTGAAGCGGGTAATTATGCATCAGGCATATACAATGGACGAACTGGCAATGGTAGAAAAGAACCTGTATTCACTCGAGGACAGGTTAGCTCGAGAGCCTGAGACCAACGAGAAAGCGGACATATTGGGCGATATAGAGAAAGTAAGAGAACTCCTGTTGCAATGTCATGGCGGTCCACACCGGTAAACGGTCGGCAGGATAACGGAGTCGCTGGGATTTGAACCCAGGTCGTCAGGTCCGGAACCTGACAGGATATCCTCTACCCTACGACCCCTATGTAATTATATATTTCGCACTTAAGTAAATCTTATTAATCATCCGCTTCTCCTCCCTTATA
>JAODGP010000053.1 GCA_025464345.1 Methanosarcinales archaeon
GTTTTTATATTTGTTAGATTAACATTTATAATAAAGTTCTGATATAAGTTCCAGGATGTAGGGTGTTCAGGGATGGCAGGTTTACAATTTGCTCTGAAGAGGCAGAAAAGCTTTTTATCGAGACTAAACTTAAAGAAGGGATAGCCATGCCCCCGGAATATGTTACGAAGGAGGAATATGAAAAACTTAGAGGTGAACTTAGAGGTGAATACGAAAAGCTCAGAGAAAAACATGAAGGGGAATTGTTCAAGTTGAAGAAGCAATTTCAGGAGCGTATGGCACGTGAAGAAGAGAGGGAGAAGTTGGTCAGCAGGTTCTGGATGGAACGCGTTGTCTATATAAGCATAATTATCGCTGCTATCACGTTCATACTAACAGCTATGTGACTCTTTCTAAGTATAGCTTGACTAACCAAACTATATAAACATTTTTATTGAATAACCCAATCCAATTATATTATGAAAGTAGCGATAAATGGATGGGGACGAATTGGGCGTATAGTCTTCAGAGCAGCGTTAAAAAAGAATGCGAATATTGATTTCGTGGCAATAAATACACGTAAAGGCGAGGCGGAATGGATGGCGCATTTGTTGAGGTATGATTCCGTGCATGGTGTCTGTGACTGCGATATAGAGGTGGGTGAGGACATACTGATAGTTAATGGCAAGGAGATAGCTATTTTCGCGGAAGAGGAGCCAGAGAAATTACCATGGGCGGAATTGGGCATCGATGTGGTGGTGGAATCAACCGGTAAATTCAGAGATAGAGCGGCTGCATCTAAACATATCGCCGCTGGTTGCAAGAAGGTTCTGATAACCGCACCGGCAGAGGATCCCGATGTGACCGTTGTACCCGGTGTGAATGATGATATGTATGACCCCGGGGCACACAGTATCATATCACTCGCAAGTTGCACCACTAACTGCCTGGCACCGGTCGCAAAGGTCCTGGATGACGAGTTCGGTATACAGAAAGGGTTTATGACCACTGTTCATGCGTACACGAGCGATCAGAGGTTGCTTGACGGGCGGCACAGGGATCTGAGACGAGCTCGTGCGGCTGCTATGTCCATAGTACCCACGACCACCGGCGCCGCTTCTGCAATTGGTGTGGTAATGCCCTCGCTCGAAGGCAAGATGGATGGCATAGCACTCCGTGTACCGACCTGTGACGCCTCTATCGTTGATCTCGTGGCTGAGCTCAAGCATGATGTCACACCGGAGAGCGTGAACCTCGCATTTGAGGAAGCATCGAGAGGCGCTATGAATGGTATTCTTAGTGTCTCCTATGAACCGCTTGTATCTGTGGATTACATCGGTATCACTTATTCTGCGGTCGTTGATGCCGGGTGTACGAACGTCAAGGGTGGCAACCTTGTGAAAGTGCTTGCATGGTACGACAATGAATGGGGCTACTCATGCCGGGTCGTTGACATGTTGAAGCAGATAGAGGCAAAAGGCGTCTGACAGAAAAAAGGAAGGGGGAGAACGAATGAATAAGGATCTTGAGGATTTTTTCACCATAGATGATTTTGATGTGGGAGGTAAGACGGTTCTCTTCAGGGCTGATATAAACACTGTGGTTATAGATGGCAGAGTGCAGATGAAGGAGCGGATAAAGGAGAATGCGAAGACGATTCGTGAACTCTCAGATAAAGATGCGAAGGTCGTTATTCTTGCACATCAGGGTCGAGCAGGCGGTGCGGATTTCCTGCCCCTGGAACAGCATGCGGAGCTACTCCGACAGTTCGTTGATCTGCGATATATTGACGATATAATGGGTCCTGCGGCACGTGATGCGATAAGAAAGCTCAATGATGGCGAGGTACTGCTGCTCGACAATGTGCGGTTCCTTGCGGAAGAGACGCTACCGCGTACCGCAGAAGAGCATGCAAGATCAATATTCGTGCAGAGGCTTGCTCCTCTCGCCGACATATACATAAACGATGCTTTCTCGGTTGCTCACAGGTCTCATGCGTCTGTGGTCGGTTTTCCGATGATTATGGATGCCGGTATAGGGCGACTGATGGAGCGTGAATTGACCGCGTTACAGCGGGCTGTACACACCATAAAGCGACCGTGTATATATGTGCTCGGGGGTGTGAAGTCAGAAGAGGTCTTCGAGGTGATGGAACACACGTTGAAACGTGGCAAAGTAAACGAGATACTCACCACCGGTGCTCTTGGTACTCTGTTCCTGTATGCACGTGGTGTGATTGAGCCGAGTGAAGAGCTGAAGAAGGACAGGGGCTTCATGGATAAACTCGCACGTGCAAAGCGTATTCTGGCACTCAACCCGGATAAGATCAAGTGCCCGGTGGATGTGGCAGTGGAAGAGGACGGTAAGCGGAAGGAGATACCGGCAGATTCCATAAAGCCAGAGCAGAGCGTGTACGATATAGGAGAGAATACGGCGAAGATGTACGCGGAGGAGATAAAAAATGCGAGTACTGTGATAATGAAAGGACCTGCGGGCTTGTACGAGCGAGAGCCTTTCAGAAAAGGTACAGAAGAGTTATTGCACGCGCTTTCTTCATCAGAAGCTTTCTCGCTCATAGGCGGTGGACATACCGCTGCTGCTATGAGCACTCTCGGAATAAATAAAGAAAGATTGTCGCACACCCACGTCAGTCTTGCGGGTGGCGCGTTTCTGCGCTATCTGCTGGAGAAGACCCTGCCCGGTATAGAGGTATTGAAGAAGCGCTGAGTGCGTGTCACGCACCCGGCTTCTCCAGTAACTTCTGCTTCTTCATCAATGCGCCAGTTCTCGCGTGTGGCGTACGGACCAGGCTATCTGTCTGCTTCTCCATCTCCCGCGCTTCAAATGCGAGTTCCGCCGCTACGCGCAATAATTCATGCGCGGCAGCTACCATCGGCACGTAATCCGCAGGGTCTTTCAGCACGAAACAGCCACGAGAATCCATATCCGCCACTCGTTCCAGCATGTTATAGGCTGCTATTGCCTTTGCCTTCGCATAAGGGTTCGAGAACATAGCGCGTTCCACAGCCTTCTCCGCTGTCACTATCGCCTGCGGTAACTCCGGTTCTTTACCCGCTTTTAGCTCCTCTATAACACGGTCTATCTCCTCCTGCACAAATCTCATGACGCCTGTAATCGTCAGTACCGCTAAAACGTCGGAATTGAAGATGCTCATCTCCAGCGGGTCAAGGAACTCACGCCTCGCTCCTATCATCGGATCGCCCGGTATTATCAAGTATCCAAATCCGTTCTCTTTGAGCTCGTTCACCGCCTTCTTCGCCGGTCCATCTGAGATGACAATGCAGGGCTTACCACGCTCCTTCACCATCTCACGTGCACGTTTTGGTCCCGGTAACGCCGCATTTGGGCTTATCACCACCACCAGATCGGGCTCCCAGTCAAGTAGCCAGCGGGCATCACCGGCTACTTCCGGCGTCATCTTCGCTCCTGTGCCCACTACACGAACATCTATGTCCTCCCTGTCCGCTCGCTCATCCAGCAGGAGGTCCACTATCCTCGATGTGCCTATATTACCCAGTTTAACAAACCCTATTTTCACCATCTGTAATCACACTTCAATATTATCCGGGGGGAATAAAAAACTTGTCAGAATAGCAACCCAAATCAGGCATTGTACAATCTCCCTTTTCCTCATTTGAAGCCTTATATCGTATCACCTGATAAAATCTACTATACAATAGCTGGAATCACAATCTCTTATCCGAACACCGATTGACTGGCACTGTATAATCCTCATATGCCTTCACCAGATGCTTCGCTAATAGCACTATTGCGCAATAAAAAAGCACCAGCATGACATACCTTACATCCTTAAAGACCTGTGGCTGCAGCACGTATGTCTCTGTGGTCTCGCCAGTGATTCTCCATATCAATCCATACCATCTCAGTCCATAGTAAGAAACGGCATAAACGTTTACGGCGCATAGACCGAGTGCCACATACTGGATGACACGTCTCAAATCGGGCTTGTACTTCACTTTCACGCTCAATGCGCAGAGGTATCCGAAGATGGACCAGCCCCATATGATGAGCGAAATACCTGAGACAGTACTCTCCCAGAGGGTAACCTCATGGTTAGAGCGTATGGCTACTCGCCATAAAATCGCCGCTGCTATCACCACAACCAGTGTTCGTTCATGCGTCATCACGAAGAATAAAGCTTCTTTTATCGCACGCTGCTTCGGGCTCTCTTTTATCAGCAGCCTGTAATTCTCGTGCATACCTCGTAGATACCGTGCCGCAGCGATTGATACGCAGTAATACACAATGAAGATGACATATCTCAAATCCTGGTAGACGTAATCCCGCGATACAGAAACCTCTACATGCAGCAACCCCGTCCATCTCATCCCATAGTAAATCGCAACATAGATGTTTATAACGAGGAGACTGAGGGCGATACCGCGATAAATCCTGCTTGAAACAGGCCATTCAGTCGGTTTTCGGCTCTTTGAGTACATATATCCTAAAAGTAGCCAGCCAATTATGCTGAGGCTTATACCCGAACATACACTCTCACAGATGGTGACCGTTTCATCTGAGCTTACAACCGCTCGCCATAAGAGCGCTACGCCCACTATTACTATTAATACCCTCTCGTCGGTTATCGCTCGGAATAATAAATCCCTTCTGGTCATCTTCAAAATAGTCAGTCAAAACCAGATTACGTACGAAAGCGGTGTTAAGTTTACTCCTTATATTCCTTCTCTCCCTTTTTGATCAAATACTCACACTCCTCGGATGCCCTTTCCAGATATTTGGATAGCACGATCGAGGTGCAGAAGAATATAGCCAGCATGAAATATCTTATATCGCGGAAGACGAAATCCAGAGGCATCAAAGCTTCTTCCGAAGCTGGCATGTATATTATCATGTACCATCTCATTCCATAATAGGCGAGTACATAGAAATTCACTGCGAATAAAGCAAATGCGATACCCTGATAAATCTTAGCAACGCTCGGTCTGGTGGTTCTCACGGCTAATGAACTTATGTAACCGAAGAGGACCCAGCCCAGGATGAAAAGACCCATACCGGAGACCATGCTCTCCCAGAGGAGTATCTGCTTGTCGAGACTTACGATCGCACGCCATAAAAATACCACGCCTATTATCACTATTACCGTCCGTTCATCAGTAATTATCCTGAACATTGATTCCGCTGTGCTCGGCTTTCGCATCTCCGGCATCTCTTCGGTTACCAGCATGTAATTATCGTGCATCTTCCTCAGATAGCCTGTCGCCCATGTTATTCCACAATACGCCAGCATTAACATCGCATATCTCACACCCATGAGGAGATAATCCCGTGGCACATAAACTTCGGACGCTGTCATTAATTTGTACCATCTTACCGCATAGTAAACAAGAACGTAAATATTTAAGGCGCTTACGCTAACGGCGAGTCCCTGCGCTACCTTGTTTGAGATTATCCATTCTGTCTCTCTCTTAGAGAGCAGATAGAGGTAACCGAAGATAACCCAGCCCAGTATAATAAGAATCACACCTGAGCCGACACTTTCCGGTAGCGATATCTTCCTGTCAATGCTTATGAATACCCGCCATAAAATTATAGCAAACGCTATCACAGCTAAAATCCGCCAATCTATTACACCCTTACCTTCTTTTACCATCTTTATCGAGAAGCTACCCCTATCACATTACCTACATATCTTGACTGTATAAATACCTTTCGGTTTTTTTCATCTTTCGCTTTATTTAATTTGTGCTCGCACGGTCAATAAGAAGGGGGTGGATCAAGATGTCACGCCGACTGGAGGTGATAGGTATTGAAGGACTGCCGGAGATAAGGGAGGGGGATGACCTGGTGGCGTTATTTCTCGATGCAGTCGCTGAGATGGGCATTACAATAGAGGATAATGATGCGATTGTAATAACCTCAAAGATAATCTCAAAGAGCGAAGGGCGTGTCATATCGCTATCGGACGTGCATGTGAGCGAAGAAGCGGCGAAGATAGCTGCGGATACCGGTAAGGACCCGCGAATTGTTCAGCTCATACTGGAAGAGGCGCGAGAGCTTGTTAGAGTGGGGAAGAACCTGATAATAGTGGAGACGAGGCACGGATTTGTATGTGCGAATGCGGGAATTGACGAATCGAACGTAGAAGCGGAAAAGGCGGTTCTGCTACCTGAAGATCCGCAGGCGAGTGCGGTTCGGCTCAGACGTGCAATAGAAGAACGAACCGGCAGGTCAGTTGCTGTCCTGGTTTCTGATACGTTCGGCAGGGCGTTCCGTAACGGTGTCACCGGCATCTGCATCGGCGTATCCGGCATACCGGCATTGCTGGATCGGCGCGGTGAGATTGATCGGTTCGGTAAGGTCGCACGAATAACCATGGAAGCGGTAGCAGATGAGGTATGCGCAGCTGCGAACCTTGTCATGGGCGAATTCAGTGAGGGCATTCCAGTCGCGATAGTAAGAGGCACGGAGGTGCTGAAACGCTGTGAATCTGATATAAGAGATGTGCTATTCAGCAGAGAGGAGGACCTCTTCAGGTGATTGCTTTTGTAATCATGGCTACATAAAAAGTGATAGCCACAGAAATTGAGTTTATGCCAGCCCTCTCAGATCCGGTATGTGAGGATTGAGCCATCTACTTATCTCGTGCCGGGCGGTTGGCGGCTCCCCACGTCTCATCTTAGCCACATACTTCTGTAGCATCCTTGACATTCGTGTAGCAGCCAGACTGAGCAGCCAGCTCTTTATACCCTTATCCTTCCTGTACATCCTCAACAGTCGAGGTACCACCTTCAGGTCATGATCAACACATTCACCAATCAATTGCCAGTGCTCTGGTGTCATCTTCGCCATGTTGAACGACTCCTCGCTGTCCAGTACAGAGCCGCGCATGGATACGAAGTTCATCGGTACCACGAGCGATAGGGTTGAGGTCTTCTTCAGGTCTTCCACCAGTTCTATACTCATGATAACATCATCAGTGGTCTCACCCGGCAGCCCATTTATCATTGTTGCCGCACAAATCCAGTTGTTATCGTCGAGGATGCCGAAAGCATGGAGTACCACCTCACGCCAGCGCTCAGGTGGCGAAGGCAGAACTTTGCCACGCATATGCTTCGCTATCAGTCTCACACTGCCGGTCTCTATGCCGGTCTGTGCGCCCAGCCAGTTCATGCTCTCCACTTTTGAATAGCACAGCTCCGCAACTTCTCTCACCAGTTCGGGATTATGATATACCGTAGCGAGCGCTATATGGCTCGTTCCTATATCTGTTATCCCCGGTACCGATGCCACTCGCCTGAACAGTGCAAGTACACGCTCTTTGTTCGGCGGTATACCTCTGGCACCGTACCGTAGCACATCCTCGGCATGCAGGCATATAGAAGTCTGACCCGCCATTATATTAGTTCTTACATCCCTTACGATATGCTCTATCGGCAGGTAACGGAGCCGCTGCATGTTCGGTGTGCAGAATGAGCAGCCGCGCCCGCAGCCCCTGCCTATCTCCACCAGACCATGAATAGTAGCGCCGAGTATATTCGGTATCTCAGTGATGTCAGGCTCCTCGCCCTTTATTATCCTCGGCAGTTTCTCGCCTTCCAGTATGCTCCTGAACATCTCTGGTACCGTTATCTCACCTTCGCCAAGATGCACATAATCTATGTTCAGTCTGTCCATCACCTCTTCATCCGCTAACTGCCATGCCGCTTTACCGCCTATAACCACTATCTTCTCCTTCATTACAGGATTGCGCATCAGCTCAAAGAACTTCACGCGATTGTACGGTGGTCCTGTATCAAGCATATCAACGAACTCAGAAGTCGGGGGATTGATACCGAGGAAGTCATGCCCTCCTATTCCTATTATCTCTGTTCTATCGCCCACAACACGGCTCAAATCGCGTGGATGCACGACAGCGACCTCATCGGTACCGAATACTCCAGCCAGTGCCGCCTCCATCACCCTCAGCCCGAAATCGGCATAAAGCGCACGCCCGTTCTTACGCGGCACAGGCGGCGCCCACACACTGAAATAGAACCAGTCAGGCAGGATACCCTGAGGCATGCACGTGGAGAATCCAACGAATATACCCCAGCGGTACCTGCTCATCATCGTCTCATCAGCGGTGAGCACGATCCTGGGACTGGAGTTCAGACGGTTATTCATCACTCAATCACCCTCTTCTTTCTCCGCTGCGTGCTCCACACGCTTCAAATAAGCCATTGCGTGCTCTATCTTACTGCTAAGATGTTCAAGCTCTTTTACGCCCTCCAGATCTTTACCGAGCTGACTGAGGTAGTCCTTAATCCGGTCAAGTTCCGCCTTTATCAATGCCACGAAATTAACATTCGCTATGTATAGATTCTTCCTGAAACGCCTCACTCGCTCCACCAGACCCATTCGTATGAGCGTATTGAGGTAATTGATGGTGGAGGAATAAGCATAGTTGGTCCTTCTTCCTATCTCCTCCGCGGTGAGCGGCTCGCGCGTGGTGGCGAGCACAGCATATACCATACTGCAACCCTCACCAAACCCCCAGTTCACCATCATCGCTTTCACTCGCCTCACCGCTCGCTCAACCGGCTCGTCCATCATAAATATGAGATATATTATAAATATAAAAGATGTTATCATCAAAAAACCGTTACTTTTATATATCTCTTAACTCCTTCTCTTAAAAAGGTGAGGTAAAGAAGAGATGAAGGCGAGATATAAGTTTGCATTTACGCTCTGCCTGCTCCTGGTTCTCACAGGTCTGGCATCTGCAGAGGAAGAAGTGGCTGGGGGAGTCACAGACAGCGGCTGGGTCGCCATATCAGCAGGGCTCGCAATGGCGGGTGGTGCAATCGGTGCAGGATTTGCAATAGCAAGTACGGGTACCGCAGCGGTTGGCGCTACTGCCGAGAAGCCCGAAATTTTCGGGCGGGTATTGATATTCGTCGCGCTCGCTGAGGCTATTGCCATATACGCACTCCTGATTGCGTTCATGCTGTGGACGAAGGTATAATAGTAAATGCGGCAGAGGATAGCGGAGATAAGAGAGAAACTCAGGGGTAATATTTTTTTGTGCGCACTCCCCTACTCCATTCTTATCTCGGGTCTTACCATCATCGGCTTATTTTGTGGCTTCTTCGCCGGATCGGGCAGTGATACCGCTGCTTTCCTGCTCGCTCTCTTATTCTCGTTCACCGGGTTCTTTGCCGGTATTCTTGTAACTTACATCATTGTGAAGGATAAATATGTTGATAAACCTCTCTTCCGCCATTGAAGCAGCATGGGGCACAAAGTGAAAGTGCACTCTAACCATAAGGACGAAGTCCATGGAGCCAGGATACGCTATGTCAGGCACGTTAGCACCTTCGCAAGGCTATGGGGGTAAGGCGTATTCCTCTTGCGTTAACTGCCAAGTGGTGGCGGATAAAGGGGGAAAGCCATAACATAGGCTATAAGAAAAAACTTTAAAGTTTAAAGAGAA
>JAODGP010000005.1 GCA_025464345.1 Methanosarcinales archaeon
CTTCATACTCGCTATATTCATAAAATATATCACTTACGTCTCGCTCTATCATCTCGCCATTAGCCAGTATGAATTCCCGCCTTCGCCTGAGCTTGACTCCAATTTCGGTCAATAAAACGCCGGGCACGACCCAGTATAATGCACCGGTACCCACCATTAGCTCTACCTCTCTATATCTGGAGGCTTCGGTTAGATTGCGGATTTTTAGCCTGGCACGAAGGAATCCCATTCTTTCAACTCCTTTATTTGATACGAACGCAACCTTTTTAATGGTCTAAGCTTATTATAAAATGAGCGGGGTAGGGTAGTTAGGAGATCCCGTCGGGCTCATAACCCGGAGATCGATGGTTCGAATCCATCCCCCGCTATTATGATAATCAATTCCGACCTTCACATTCACTCACGCTATTCTGCTGCCACTTCGCCACGTATGGACCTGCCCACGCTGGCTGAAGAAGCCGCTAAGAAGGGCATACAACTGCTCGGCACCGGTGATTGCCTGCATCCTGAATGGCTGAAGCGTATAAAAGAGCTGCCACAGGCTGGAGATGGTATATTCGTACATGGCACAACCCGTTTCGTACTCACGGTTGAGGTGGAAGACCTGCGGCGTGTACATCATCTGCTCATACTGCCTTCCATCTCGAAGGCAGAGGAGCTGTACGAGTCATTCAAGCGCTATTCACAGGATATAGATTCTGATGGTAGACCTTCAATAAGGCTCACAGGCGAGGAAATCGCGGAACACGCACGCGATGCCGGGGCGCTCATAGGTCCGTGTCATGCATTCACACCCTGGACTGCATTGTATGCCTATCATAACTCGCTGCGTGATTGCTATGGCGACATGGTAGATTATATAAGCTTTGTTGAGCTGGGTCTGAGTGCTGATACGTCCTATGCCGACCGTATAACAGAACTGCACAGGCTCTCTTTCCTCACTAACTCAGATGCACATTCGCCTTACCCCGTACGGCTGGCACGAGAGTTCAACCGGTTCGAACTTGCGGATTTGTGCTTCGACGAGCTGAAATCAGCGATAGAACGCCGAAAAGGGCGTAAAATCGTGCTCAATGTCGGTGTACCCCCGGCAGAGGGTAAATACAACGAGAGTGCGTGTATCCGCTGCTACCAGCATTATTCACTCACAGAGGCGATGGCGAGGCGATGGCGGTGTAAGTGCGGTGGTATGATAAAGAAGGGTGTACGGGACCGTGTGAACGAGCTCGCAGACTGCGATACCGGTGTGCATCCCCCGCATCGCCCGCCATATCTCCACCTGATACCCCTGGCTGAGATAATAAGCCTCGCTATTCATAAATCAGTGGGCTCCATAGCCGTGATGCGCATCTGGGAATCGCTGCTGGCAGAATTCGGTACCGAGGTCAATGTGCTGGTGGATGCGTCCATAGACGAGCAGCAGGGTATAGATCCGCGTGTGTTCGCAGCAATAAAGGCGTTCAGAGCGGATAAAATCACGGTCAAGCCCGGTGGCGGTGGGAAATACGGCACCATCTGCCTGAACGCAGATGAAGATGAGCAGCCACTGGAGGGGCAGCTTTCTCTGTCCGAGTTCATGCTCCTCCATTAAGGTGTTTTATCTCAGAAGACCAATACCCGGTGAAAAAATAAATATAAATAAAGTAATGGTGAGAGTATGAACTCACTGAGGAGGGGTGGGTTATTCTCAATTGCAGGGCTTGAAAACGTACAGATTCGCATAGGCAGTATAGAGGAGGAAGAGGAGGACTGGGAGCCACTTGGTCCGCATCCGATGCCGGGTATAGCAACGCTTCGCAACTGGGACTTCAAGCTTTTGAACCGGTACAAGCCTTTTTACGCACCGCTCTGCGATATGTGCTGCCTTTGCGTTGACTACGGTGGAGAACTCCTATTGGGTGATGGTTCTCTCGTCAAGATAGGAGAGTTCGTTGAGAACTTCTTCGAAGAAGGCTTAGCCGGGAGCACCGAAGTTTTGAGCTTTAATTTGGAGAAGGTATCGGTGGAACCAAGGAAGATAAATTATATCTTCAAGCATGAGGCGCCACCTTTTCTACTCGAGGTCAATACAAAACAGGGGAGAAGCATACGAGTCACGCCAAATCATAAAATTCTGGTTGAGAAAGGCTGTGAACTTCACTGGATTAGAGCAGATGCACTCAAAGAAGGTGACCATGTTATTGTCGTTACGGAGACACCTGCCGATGCTACCACACCACTTGTAGTGGATTATCTACCCGACAGTATTAAAATATTTGACGATGATGTGCTGGAAAAGGTCAAGGGATACATTCTCAAAAGATACGGAAGTATAAACAGGGCATCGAAAGAGATCGGAGAAATCGCTTGCAAATCAAGATGGCGATTTATGGACATTTTTTCGAGGAGGAAAAAGCCAAAAAGAAGGCTTTCAATAGGTGAATTGAAATGCATAGCAGAATTTATTGATGTTGGCTGGGACGAGTTAAAAGAAGAAATAAAGGCATTTGGCATTCGCAAACCTATAAACCTCAAGACCTCGGTTATAAACGAAGATCTGATGTATTTACTTGGCTTCCTTGCGTCCGATGGGTATGTCTCAATTCATCGAATGAAGAACCAATTAGGGTTATCTAACACGAGAGTTGAACTGATCTCACATTTACAGGAGATCTACAAGAAAATATTTACCGATCATTCACTGATTCACAGGCAAAGGGTACAAACGGAGTCGTATATAGGTGAGCAGAGATTAAGTGGTGGTTTGATATATAAATTAGATGGGAGGAATTCAGTTCTCGCATTTTTGGCTGAAGGGATAGGGATAAAAGTGTCAAATGGAGCGGAATGGAACCTCTGGAAAATTGCTTCCTTCCCGAAAGAATTGATAGCTTCTTTCATTCGGGGTTTATTTGACGGTGATGGAACGATAGAGATAATACACCGGGAAGATGGTATAAGGATCGGGTTGAGTCTATACACTTCTTCACGAGAGTTAGCTGAGCAGGTTCAGTATCTCCTCTCCCGGTTGGGAATCTTATCGGCAATCCGTATAATTAGACAAGAACCACTTTTATACACCATAGATGTCAGAGGCTATACCAGTCAAGTTCTCTTTGCCCAGATTGTGAGTTCGAAACATCCGGAGAAGAGAGAGAGATTAGAGACTTTGAAAGAGTTGTTTGAGGAAACACAGAAAAAATCCAGAGTGCCAACTTCACAGAGTAATAGAGTCCCGAAGCTTGTTGGAGCGCTGTTCAAAAACTGTCGTGAAGCCCTCGGTTTGCCAAAATCCGCATTTACAGTTCATCCAGATGCCATCCGGCGGTGGGAACGTGGGGAGGTTCATCCGTCCAGACATAAAGTCGAAGAGACCTTACGCATCCTTAAAGAGTTAAATGGTGATGACAAGAAAGCATTACTAAATGTGCTGGAAAATTGGGTAAATTTACCAATAGCTATTGATGCTGTCACTTCTATCAGAATGACAACTCCCACCAATGGATACGTTTACAACTTAGAAGTAGATGGTACTCACAATTATGTCATAAATGGGATAGTAGTTCAAAATTGCACGTACGGTAAATGCGACCTCACAGCCGGCAAGAAGGGTGCCTGCGGGATAAAGATAGATGCGCAGCAGGGGAGAATGTTTTTACTCATCTCTCTTTTAGGCTGTACAGCACATGAGGCACATGGCAGGCACCTCCTGCGCGAGATGATGAAGAAATACGGAGAGGATGTCCATATTGATTTTGGACCTGAGGTGAATGTGGAAGCGCCCCTCACAAGATTGATATGTGGTATAAAACCACGTACAATTGGCGATTACGAACGCGTGTTCGATTATATAGAGGAGCAAATATCGCAACTGGCTGATTCGCTTCACCCCGGACAGGAGAGTTCATACATGGACTTCGAGTCGAAAACTCTCCATGTCGGGATGCTCGATTCGCTGAGCAAAGAAGCTACCGATGTTATTCAGATTGCGTGCCTGGGAATGCCATCCAGCCATGCGGGAGGCGGTCCGGAAGTTCCCTTGGTGGATGTTGGATTTGGCACGATAGACACGAGCAAGCCCGTAGTGCTCGTCATAGGTCATAATGTCACACCTGCTGCGGGCATTTCAGATTATATGATGGAGAATGGGCTTGATGATGAGATAGAACTTGCCGGAATTTGTTGCACTGCCCTTGATTTAACCCGTTATAACAATAAAGCGAAGATAGTGTCTGCACTGGGCAGGCAACTCCGTGTGATAAGAGCAGGTATTGCAGATGTCATCGTGGTGGATGAGCAATGTATCCGTGCAGACGTGGTGGAGCTGGCTAAAAAGGTCCATTCCCCGGTTATCGCCACGAACGACAAAGCACTGCACGGGCTTGAAGATAGAACTTACGACGACCCTGATGAGATAGTGGATGATTTAGCGAATGAGCGGGTTCCGGGTGTTGCCATTCTCGACCCTGATAGGGTGGGAGAAGTAGCGGTTAAGACCGCGATGCAGGTAAAAGAGAGAAGAAGAACGCTGAGGATAATTCTAAGTGAAGAAGAATTCAAGAAATTTGTGCGTGATTGTGTGCAATGCGAAGAATGCACACGGGCATGTCCGAATGGGCTTGAGATAGGGTCAGCAATGGAGGAAGCCGAAAAGGGCAATGACAAACCGCTCGCTGATTTGTTCGACCTCTGTGTTGGTTGCGGTAGATGCGAAGAAGTTTGCAAGAAACACATCCCGATAGTGGATGTGATAACGAAAGCGGCATATCCGAGGATAAAGAATGAGAAGGGAAGGGCAAGAGTGGGTAGAGGTCCTGTATGGGACACAGAGATAAGAAATGTAGGTGCACCCATCGTTTTTGGGACTATTCCAGGCGTTATTGCCCCGGTTGGCTGTGGGAATTACCCGAAAGGTACGAGAGATTTATGGCTTATCGCGAAAGAGTTTGCGGAACGGAGGTATATAGTTACGTTAACGGGTTGCGCATCCATAGACGTTGCGCTCTGGAAGGATGAGGAGGGTAAGACTTTATACGAGCGGCATCATGGCGCTTTCGATGCCGGCGGCGTGCTCAACATAGGCTCTTGCGTATCTAATGCGCACATACACGGTGCATGTATAAAGATAGCGAGTATATTTGCGAGGCGCCCGTTGAGGGGCAATTATGAGGAGATAGCAGATTACATCCTGAGCAGGGTGGGTGCGTGTGGAGTAGCCTGGGGTGCGATGTCAGATAAAGCGGCTTCTATCGCCACTGGCTTCAATCGGCTGGGTGTTCCTGTTATTGTGGGACCTCACGGGTCGAAATACCGGCGTGCTTATCTGGGCAGGGCATATAAAAAGGAGGACTGGCAGCTGATAGATGCGAGAGATGGCACCGAAATCTATTTCGAGCCTGCTCCTGAACATCTTATGATGCCCTGCGAGACGGTGGAGGAAGCCTTACCGATGATTGCAAAACTCTGCTTCAGACCCTCTGATACTGACCGCGGGCGGTCAATAAAACTGACGCATTATATTGACCTCAGTTTGAAGTATCTCGGTATATACCCGCCGGACTGGCATCTCTTCGTTAGAAGCGAGACAGACCTTCCGATAGCGAAGAGGGAAGAGCTGCTGAAGAAGCTTGAGGATGAGCACGGCTGGGTGATAGACTGGAAGCTGAGGAAGATAAGAGAAGGACCGATAAGGGGCTACGACCCCTCTTTTGACCCCACTAATTTGAAAAGGTTGGTGAGGAAGTGATCTATTTTTGTCCATAATAGGGGGCAGGAAATGGCAGGGGAAGAGGAAGGAAAGAGCAAAAAGGATAGAAACCTGACAGAATTAATTTATAGAACTAAGGTGATAGAACCGCCGTATCTCATACTGAAGTTCGGGGTCAGCGAAGAGGAATACGACCAGCTTACCGATGAGGACACAAAAGCTGACCTTTTTGACGGCACGCTTATCATTCATTCCCCGGCTTCTATCCGTCACGAGGATATTTTTGTATTCCTGATCTTTCTGATGCGTGGATATACAGAACATAAGCAACTGGGCAAAGTGCTCGGATCTCGTGCGACGATGCATCTTGCTCACTGCCGAAAATTCGAGCCTGATATTCTATTCGTGAGGAAGGAGCGATTGGAACTGCTTAAAGATAAAGAACTGGAAGGAGCGGCTGATATGGTCGTGGAGATCATCTCTTCGTGGACGAGGGATTATGATCTGCGAGAGAAGAGGCAGGTGTATCACGATGCAGGGATAGATGAAATATGGTTCATTGACGATGAAGAGCGGAAAATCGTGGTTGACCGGAGAGAAGGAAAGGAATACTCCACCGGGGTAACAACTTCGGGTGAACTCGATAGTGAGGTGATGCATGGCTTTTTTGTACGAGCAGAGTGGTTCTGGCAAGAAATTCTGCCCGATCCTTTCCTGTGTCTGCAGGAGATTTTAAAAGGATCGTGATGTTAATATAACAAAGTCAGGATAATATGGGTAAGGAAAATGGTATTGAAAGATGCGCCATGGCAGATAGGGAACGTACCGGGTCCGAAACAGGCTAAGATTTTGACACCGCTCGGCGCTGCGAAGCTGATAAAGCGCGCAAAAAGACCGCTTTTCATCGTCGGCTCGCTCGTCCTGGAGACAGAGCTTAACGGGAAGAGTTTGATGGATTATGCGATAGAGATAGCGAAGGCTGGTGGAATACCGGTGGTGGCGGTTGCACATACGCCCAGAGGATTTTCTGAACGGGGTTTCCAGCCTGATGCTTATATGCCACTGATAAACATAATAGACAGGCTGAGGGATGCGGAATGGAGCGGCATAAAGGAGGAGGGGCAGCATGACCTCGTTGTGTTCCTGGGCGTGCTTTATTACATAGGCTCGCAGGGGCTGTCCACACTCAAGCATTTCGCACCCTGGCTGAGGACAATCACGCTCTGCCGGTTCTTCCACCCGAATGCGAATATGTCGTTCCCGAATATGAGTGAAGAGGAATGGGCAGCTTATCTGGAGGAGCTGATTGAGGAGCTGAAGGAGGGTTAATGGCGTTCATAAATTCGAGCCGGCGCCACAGATTCGTGACATGCTTCATTCTACCAACCTGAAAAGGCTGATAAGGGCGAAGAAGTGATAATGAAGCAGAGTAGCCCAATGAGTATCCACTCACCATCAACGAGCAGATCCAG
>JAODGP010000054.1 GCA_025464345.1 Methanosarcinales archaeon
CTTCTCGTAGTTCGGCGAATCTTCCTCCACTTGATGCACTACTTCAATACCTTCGCATCTATACACACGATATACTTGTATGGGGCATAATCCTTCACCTTCCTCGCACTTATTACACTGGCATCCCTCATCATGAACTTCCGTTTCGCCTTAGCCATAAGTGACTCACCACTCTCTGATTCCACGGTATAGAAGTGTATAGTCCCACCGCCGGGCTTGAGCATCCTTATCGCTTCCCGTATATACTCATGTGCACGCATCGGCAGGTTCATTATTATCCGGTCCGCCGTATCCGTGAACTCCTCACAGACTTCCCGCACATCGCCCTCTATGACCGTCACATTCGTCACCCTGTTCAGTCTGATGTTCTCCCTGAGATACCTTATCGCATCAGGATTGATATCAATCGCGATGACACGTGTCTCAGGCACACGCCTCGCTATCAATATAGAGAAAGTGCCAACACCCGCGAACATATCTATTATCACTTCACCGCGCTCAGCCATAGAAGCCACACGAGCACGCTCGGTAGCCAGTCGTGGATTGAAATATACACGTTCCAGGTCGAGTTTGTACCTGCATCCATTCTCCTTATGCACGGTCTCGGTTCTCTGCTCACCTGCGATTATCTCTATTCTCCGTCTGCGGAACACACCCTCGACCTGCGATGCCCGCTTCGCCACCACCCTGATATTCCTGTGCAGTTTCAGTATTGCAGAAGCTACCGTCTCCGGCACTTCACTGCTCAGTACCGCTATATCGCCCACCACATCGTATGACGGTTTAAATCCACTGAGCTCCTCTATGCTGCGCCTGCCCAGGATTTCAAACGCACGATGGCAGAGTTCTATCTCTGCGTTCAGTTCAACTCCTTCAAGATGCTCATCGGTCAGTGGCAGGTATATGAAATCATCGTCACGCTGGATTCTCAAATCAGTCCTGAGCAGGTTAGCCGATTTTAAAGCCAGCCGAACCTCCTCGCCATGCTCCTTACGCACCTTCACGCACGGCTCTTCCAAACTCATATATCAAGATTCATCACTTCCTTCGCATGTTCCTGTATGAACTTCTTCCTCGGCTCCACATCCTCGCCCATCAATACCGTGAATATCCAGTCGGCTTCGGCTGCATCCTCCAGGGTTACTCGTTTTATACAGCGTGTCCGTGGATTCATCGTCGTCTCCCACAGCTGCTCCGGATTCATCTCGCCCAGACCTTTATAACGCTGTATCTTCACGCCCGGATCGCCCTCCCTGACATTGAGTTCCTTCAGTATCTCCGCGTACTCCTCATCGGAGAATGCGTATCTGGTCGCATTGCCCTTCTTCACCATGTACAGTGGTGGCAGTGCTATGTATACATGGTTCGTACTCACCAGCTCCTGCATGTAACGATAGAAGAACGTGAGTAACAGCGTCCTTATATGCGCACCGTCAACATCCGCATCACTCATTATGATTATCCTGTTATATCGCGCCTTCTGTAAGTCGAACTCATCACCTATACCTGCACCGAGTGCAGTAACAAGAGCACGAATCTCATTGCTCTTCAGTACCTTATCCAGACGCGCCTTCTCCACATTCAATATCTTACCGCGGATAGGTAGAATAGCCTGGAAGTTCTTATCTCGTGCCTGCTTCGCCGACCCGCCGGCAGAATCACCCTCCACGATGTATATCTCACGTTTCGATGGGTCTCTTTCCGAGCAATCAGCAAGCTTGCCCGGTAGAGAATCAGCGAAGAAGTCCTTCTTGCGTACCATCTCACGTGCGTGCCGTGCCGCTTCTCGTGCACGAGCAGCCTCAAGTGCTTTTCGTATTATGTTATCGGCATCACGCGGGTTCTCATTGAGGAAATCCCAGAGGTGTTCCCTCGTGATGGATTCCACAATGCCTTTGACCTCGCTGTTGCCCAGTTTCGTCTTCGTCTGTCCTTCAAACTGTGGCTCTCGCAATTTCACACTTATAACCGCAGCGAGACCCTCTCTTACATCATCACCATCAAGCGATACCTTCTTCAATGCGTTCTTCTCTTTACCATACTCATTGAGCACACGTGTCAGTGCGGCTTTGAAACCACTGACATGCTTACCGCCCTCTACCGTCTTCACATTATTCACAAACGAGAAGATGCTCTCTGTGTAGCTATCGTTGTACTGAATCCCCACCTCCACCTTGACCTCGTCCCTCTCATCCTCGAATATTATCGGCTGGTGAAGTACCTTCTTGTCACGGTTTATGTATTCCAGGAAAGATGCGATGCCACCGTCATACTTGAATACCTGCGATTTGCCAGTTCGCTCGTCACGTAGCGATAATTTCACGCCAGGGTTAAGGAAAGCGAGTTCTCGTAATCTGGAACTCAAGATGGAGACATCAAATTCGTAAGCGCCGAATATATGCGTATCAGGCTTGAAAGTCACCTCAGTGCCGCGAGACCAGCCGTCATTCCCCATACTCAGCTCCTTCAGGCTGCATGCCGGGTTACCACGCTCATAACGCTGATAATAGCTCTTACCATCCCGGCGTATCTCCACCTCCAGCCATTCGGACAGAGCATTAACGACCGAAATACCAACACCGTGCAAGCCTCCCGAGACCTTATAGACCTTGTTATCGAACTTACCGCCCGCATGCAGCTTCGTCATCACCACTTCAACCGCTGGCAGGTTATATTCAGCATGTAAATCCACAGGAATTCCACGTCCATTATCACGTACCGTTATCGAATTATCCTCATGGATCTCCACCTCAATGGTGTTGCAATAGCCCATCAAAGCCTCGTCCACACTGTTATCCACCACTTCATATACGAGGTGATGGAGCCCCCTTGTCGATGTATCACCGATATACATCGCGGGTCGCTTCCTCACCGCTGTAAGGTCTTTCAATACCTGTATATCCTTGGCACTATAGCTCTCCATGTTATTTACTTGGCGATAATTTTATATAAAACTTATATTAGACTGGGATTTGGTGCCTGGAGCTTGCAATTTGGAGCTTGCAATTTACAGATATTTTCGGAATAACTATAATATACGAGTGATGGTATAGTGGTAGTGGTAACCAGCCAGGGGCCCGTGGCTTAGCCAGGATAAAGCACCGGCCTTCTAAGCCGGGGATCGCGGGTTCGAATCCCGCCGGGTCCGTTATGGAAGAAGAAGTGATAGAGCGAGCGAAGCGGCATTTCGCACAGATGGTTGAGGACCAGCTGGATCGTATTCAGCGCCTGAGAGAGACAAGCGACGCATGGATGGACTATACGAAGCAAAGACCCATTGTCATAGGTTTTGTTGGCGGTGATGGCATCGGTCCCTGCATAATAGATGCGACAGAGCGTGTGCTAAAGTTCCTGCTGGCTGATAAGCTGGCTATGGGCGAGGTTATCTTCAAAAAGATAGAGGGTCTGACGATAGAACGGCGTGCGAAGCTTATGCAATCGGTACCTGAAGACGTGCTCGAGGCAATAAAGCGATGTCATGTCGTCTTAAAGGGACCAACGACCACACCATGGGAAGGCGATCAGTATCCAGATCTCGAGAGTGCGAACGTCACATTGAGACGTGAACTGGACCTGTTTGCCAATGTCCGTCCGGTGAAGGTACCGGAGGAGGGCATAGACTGGATATTCTTCCGTGAGAATACCGAAGGTGCATACGTGCTTGGAAGCAGAGGGATTCATATCACCGATGAGCTCGCTATTGATTTCACGGTTACCACCAGCATAGGCGCTGAACGGATAATACGCATGGCTTTCGAGTATGCAAAGCGGAATGGTATTGATCGGGTGACGGTCGTCACGAAGGCGAACATAATAAAAGCGACCGATGGCAAGTTCCTCAGAACTGCCGAACGTATCGCCCGTAGCTATCCGGAAATTGTATGGGATCACTGGTTCGTGGATATATTCGCGGCAAAGCTTTTAGACCCGAAACGGAGGAGTGAATTCAGGGTCGTCGTGCTCCCGAACTTATATGGGGACATAATAACAGATGAGGCTGCTGCGATACAGGGCGGTGTCGGTACCGCGGGCAGTGCGAATATAGGTACACGATATGCGATCTTCGAGCCCATACATGGCTCTGCATTGAGAATGGTGGAAGAAGGACGTGCAATATATGCGAATCCCACGAGTGCTATGCGTGCGGCAGTAATGCTATTGAGGCATACGGGCTTCTTAGAGGAGGCGCAGAGGCTGGACAATGCGCTTGATGTATGTGAGAAGGAGGGAATGATTACGGGACACCCTGATGGAGCCACATGTGCCGAATTTACCGACCTGGTACTGGAGACACTGGGTAGATGAATAACAACAATTTAACGATATTAACACCAAATATGCCGGCGATCGCCCCTTTTGCTATCCCCGCACCCTCCTGAACCCTCATATCGCGGGAAAAGGGGAATACCAGCAATGCAGGTTACTTCCAGAGCGGTAGATTGTTCTTGGCTGCCAGTGACACGAGCTCGGAGCCGAGTACAAATATCGCCTGCTTGTGCTCCTCCTTGCTCCTGTGCACCTGGAAGGGGGTGATACCCAGCTCGTTGTACCGTGTAAAATCGCAGTTCATTCCCTTTTCCTCACAATACTTCTTCAATTGAGCCAATAACAGATGCAGATGTATCAGCTCTTCTTTCTTCATCTCAGTGTTAATATATATTTATAAAAATAAAAATTAACAAGGTATAAAATATAGGATTCAAGGACATTATGAGGAACCCCTTTATACTAAATATTTATACCGAAGAGGTGGATTAAGGAGATGCAGGAGAAGCGATTGGCAATCACAACGGTTGCGGTGGTATTTGCATTCCTGGTGCTTATTGCGCTGGTGGCGACAATTGGTGGCGGTTTAATGTCTTACGAGCGGTCTGAAATAAGAATCGCAGATATAGACATCTCAGCAGAAGCAACCAGCATTGCTGATGTGATGCTGAACGTGACCACGTATCTGGATAATGGCGGGTCTGCGAAATCAGGTGAGATAGAGATTCTGGTGAAGGCATACGATGTGGATACGAATTTGCTCGTCACTTCTAACAGGACAGTACTGGGTGAAATACGCGGTAGGGAGACGAAATCCGTGAACACTTACCTGAAACTGCCGAAATCGGGCAGCTACAGGCTACAAATCGTCGTATTTGAAGACGGTAAGGGCATACTGCGAGGCGAGAGGAAGATTTATGGATTGGCACGGTTGGAACCTCCATCGGCTGCAAAAATATCCGTACGAGGACTGGACTTTCTCATAGAAGCAGTTGAGGTGGAGAGCAGGAGCGGGAAAGAGAAGGAGTACGCAATCGTCAATACCACACTATACATTGACAATCTCGGCAGAGATGTCAGCGGACTGAGAGCGCTGATAAAGGCGAGGGAGAATGAGACGAGATTAATAGCGGACAGGGTATGGAAAGACCTCGGAGTACTAAAAGAAGGCACCACATCGCTACATTACGCCGGGCTGAGGGTGCTCAACGGCAGGGATTATATATTTGAGATTCAAATCTGGCAATCGGGAAGGATAATAAAAGAGAGCAGTGGGAGAGTGATGTTAAGCCCGTTTGTGAACAGGACGGTAGTGGTGGAAGCGAGGGAGAAGACGGTGGAAATCTCGCCTGAAGCAGAAATCACCGATTTCATCTCACCAATGCCGCCAGCCACGCCCGCGGCGGAGAAGGCACGTGCTCCGGTGCCCGCGGCACCGGGCTTTGAAATACCATCCATAGCTCTTGCACTTATTGCCGTTATTTTGTTTAATAAGAGGGGTATAAAGGATGGAACGAGATGAAAGTAGAGGTGTAGCAGAGGTCAGGTATTTCCGGTTCGGTGTATTCATAATCCTCATGATACTGCTCGCAGTGGCGGTCTTTCAATTCTATTTCTATGCCATGTCTGCCATCTCCACACTGTTCGAGTACAGATACCGCTCCTTAGTGCAGGCAGGCTTCGTGGCTTGCGTCATTGTTGTGGTTGTATATCTCTTGAGAGCGGTAATTATAAGGGAGAGATGATACGAATAACCCAGCTCGTTCACGGTAAAGGCACGGTCAGTGAAGCCCTGAAGCACAGAAAGAAGCCCATCCATGAAGTGCCAAGCAGGTTACTCGCTTTCGCGGAGACACGCAGACCTGTTGTATTCTGGAACATCACGAGCAGATGCAATCTTGCATGCGAGCATTGCTATCTCAGTGCAGGAGCGGGGCGTAAAGACAGCCAGGAGCTGTCGTCGGCTGAAGCAAAAGAATTCATAAGAGACCTCGCACAGATGGGTGTGCCTCTATTGCTATTCACAGGCGGTGAGCCATTATTGAGGCATGATTTCTGGGAACTCGCTGAGTGTGCAACGGAGAACGGGTTGAAGACCGCACTGAGCACAAACGGGACATTGATAACAAAAGAGGTAGCCATGAGGCTCAAAGATTCCGGTATCGAGTATGTCGGTGTATCGCTGGACGGTGCAGAGAGGACACACGATAAAATGAGGAATCAGCCAGGTTGCTTCAGGAAGGCTGTGCAGGCTTTGCGTAACTGCATGGAGATTGGACTCAAAGCGGGTATCAGGGTCACCCTCACACGTGATAATTATACTGAGATAGAGTATCTGCTGGCTCTCTCACGCGAGTTGAGAGTGCCACGGTTCTGCGTGTACTGGCTCGTGCCCAGTGGCAGGGGCAGGGAGATATACAATAAGCAGTTAAAACCACAGGAGATGTACCGGATCTTTGTGATGCTGTATCAGCATGCACGGGCGATTGATCCCGAGGAGATGGAGATACTCACCGTTGATGCGCCACAGGATGGTGTATATCTGCTTGAGAAGCTGAAGGAGGATGGCAGTTCCGAATACGAGAATGCGCTCAAGCTTCTCCAGTATACAGGTGACTCGTGCAGTGCGGGCGACCGTGTAGCGAATGTTGACCCTTACGGTAATGTCTATCCATGCCAGTTCGCACAGATGGAGGAGCTCAAAATCGGTAACATAAGGGAACGCAGGTTCTCCGAACTCTGGAATGACCAGACCAATCCGGTATTGACCGCGTTCAGAGAGAAGACGCAGCATCTCAAAGGCAGGTGTGCTACATGCCCGTACAGGGAGCTATGTGGTGGCGGCTGCCGTATTCGCGCATTCGCACAATACGGGGATATATGGGCTGAGGAGCCGTTATGTAATTACCAGAGTTGAGTATAAATAATCATAGACTTTCCATCAACCCACATTTCGCACTTAAGTAAATCTTATTTTATGTGGTTAAGTAAATTATGGAAGAGAATTTTTGAATTCAGGAGTCATCTGGAGAGGGAGTCAGTTAAGGTATTGGGCGCCGCGGTGCTTATAAAACCTCTCCAGGATAAGATAGGAGTTGCAGAGATCGTGAACAGAGACGTCCCCTGTGGCTCTGAGATATCACATGGCGATGTCGTTGATGACGATCAACCGCTTAATGGCGCCCAGACCATTACATCTCATTGAACGGTGGGCGAAGGGCACTGCGATAGAGGAGATCTACGGCTTAGATGCGGAGAAACTCAATGACGACAGGTGCAGAAGAAAGTTTATGGCTATATTCCTGCATATCAGCGATATATGGGTGGAGATCGTTATGAATGCAGTGGTAAAATACCGCGAACAAGGATTTTGATGAAGAGGAGGCATTGGTCAAATATAAGGGCAGGGATATGGAGGAGAAGCGTATTTCAACGCTTTAAAGCACGATGAAGATAAGACCGATCTTCCTGGGAAGGACGTGGAGATCGCTTCCCTCGTCTTCATTGTTACTGCGAAATATAGGATAAAACAAGAAACTTTATTTATGTTCAAAAGCGTTATAAACTACGGAGAGTGAAAGAAATGGCAATGGAGTTATTAGAAGTTGGGGATATAATGACACCGAAGGTGGTAACGGAAGAAGAAGATACGCCGGTGACGAAGATCTCAAAGGATATGGAGGCATTTGGTATAGGTAGTGTGGTAATAACAAGGAATGGCAAGCCCGCGGGTATAATTACCGACCGGGACATAGCTTTAAAAGTTACGATGGAGAACAGGGTACCCGGTGAGATAAAAGCGAAGGATATAATGTCCACTCCTCTGATAACAGTGGAGCCAGATATGCCGGTGGATAAGGCATGTGAGATCCTCGCGAAGAATGGCATAAGGAGATTGCCCGTGCTCGACGGTGATAAGCTCGTGGGTATCGTCTCTGTAAGGAACATACTGACGAGGAATCCAGCGTGCGTTAGTAGATTCTACCCGATGGAATAATTGTTCTTACGCTCATGCCTGTATCGGAGTGAAATTCATGCATTGAAAAGATGAGCAAAAACAAATTCGCTTTAAACTTATTCGCGAAACATCTTCCATGATATAGCGGTGCGCCACATCACGGTCATATTTGTCATTAAAGCTATGATGCCCATGGCAAGAAACACGGAAACGGGATGCAGGTAGCTGAGCACGCCGCCAAAACCCATCAATAGAAGAAAAAATCTCACAAGTCAACCTTTTTCGCGTTATTCCAAAGTTTTTCATATCTCTGAATGTAAGGCTTGACTAAATCGGGATATTCTCTTTGTATAATTCTATGCTCACCAGCGTAACCACGAGTATACTCCTTATCAGGATATTTATTAATAAGCACCATAGCATCTTCACCTTTAGGGTCTATTATCAAAAGTGATTCCATGATATTTTCACCATGAAGTCTTAATTCAAGCGAGCCTTTTCCTCCACTGAAGTTGACGATATCCTTACAATATGCAACTGAAGCCATGTACTCGGCATGCAACCGACCTGATACTTGTCCATTAACTTTCTCTTCTCTTTCTTCCCTCTCTTTAAACACCTTTGATTCAGGATTGAGCAGTAACACTCGCACACTTCCCCCTTTCATGAGCAATGAAAGTATGTCCTCTCGCTGTTCATGAAAGACACCAAGAGCATTAACGCCAAGAATCCAAGCACCCTTTTTAGCAGTCTGAATAAGCTTCTTCTGTTCCAAAATTAGTTTTTCAAATTCTATTCGCTGCCCCTTTCTGATAATTTCCTCGAGTTGCTCTATACGTTTCTGATACTCTCGCTCACGTTGCCTACCTTCAAGGTTTGTTTTGAGATAGGCAGCAAGCCCCATTATCCCGAATCCTA
>JAODGP010000055.1 GCA_025464345.1 Methanosarcinales archaeon
GTATTGATGAGCACCGGCGCTCCTGCCGCTATCTGCAGTGCCCTCGCGCCTATTATACGTGCTTTCTCATATTTCGTATACTTCTCCCCTGGCAATTAGATCACCATTAGTAATGGGGTTGCTGAGATTTGAACTCAGGTCTCGGCGTCCCGAACGCCGAAGGATAGTCCTGGCTACCCTACAACCCCTCATCCATAAGGTGCTATATCATTTATCAACTCTTCATGCGTCAGGAGCATCCGACGGCAGCAGTACCGCGTTATACCCAGGTCATCCAGCACCTTTCGCGGCTCCTCGTGCTTTATTCGCTCCTTATACACGTCCCATACCTCCGATATCACTTTACCACATGTGAAACATCTTACGGGAATCATTTTTTTAACGATACGATTTCTGCCTGTGTGCCCTCGCACCTTTCTGACCCGCCTTCTTCGGCTCCTTCTGCCGCATATCACTGACCAGCAGTGTCCGGTCATAATCAAGATACACTTCCTTCAACTTCTCACTGCATGTCCAGTCCACCAGTCCACGTGCAATGGCAGTACGAACCGCTTCCGCCTGTCCCATAAAACCTCCACCGCGCACATTCACTTCCACCTCTATGTTCTCTATCTCTGGCGCAACCTCAGGTAGCTGCGAAGCAATAAACAGGGGTTCGGAAATCTTCGCCCGTACCACTTCCGGCTCGATTATCTCCAGCGGCTTCTTGTTTATCCTCACACCTCCATTACCCTCCTTTATCGTCACCCGCGCTACCGCTCTCTTCCTTTTACCTACCTGATTCACTATCCGCTTTACCTTCGCTTTGCCACCCATCCTAAGCTCTTACACACCTCCCCTAAGGTCATATATTTAGCCATTGATAGCCTTTCTGCTTTCGCATTCTCCAATCCTATCTTATCTTCTTCTTTATAATCTTCTGGTACTCCAATATATACTTCCAATCTTGATAGTGCGTCTCTACCCCGCTGCCTCTTATAAGGCAGCATCCCGCGTATCGTACGTCTCAGCACTCTATCCGGCATCTTCGGGAAATACGGTCCCTTCTCCTTCGAGCCCCGTGTCTTTCGCCGCATGTACTCCTCTATCAGGTTCTCCTTCGTCCCGCTTACCACCACGCGTTCCGCATTCACTATCACTATCCGCTTATCCTGATCATGCAGCAACTGCTTCGCTACCTCACTCGCCAGCCGCCCAAGGATATGCCCGTCTCCATCTATCATCTCTATCCCGCCACTCATCTCACACAATTATCTTTACACCCGCCCCTCTCGGATTTGCTCTTACCAGGTCCTCAATACTTATACCCTTACCGACCGCACCGATCTTATCATACGCCTTCTTACTGAAGCCCAGTGCCGCGATCGTAACCGGTTTGGTGAGCGTGCCCGCACTCAGCACCTTGCCCGGAACCACTATCGTATCGTTCGCCTCTGAGTATCTGTTTATCTTACTCAGATTCACCTCCGCATAGTTCCTCCGCGGCTTCTCCAATCGCCTGGCGATGTCGCGCCATATCGCGGCATCGGTCTCACGTGCAACCCTCTTCAGTTCATCTATCAGGCGTATCACCCGGGGATTCGTCTTCCTCCTCTTTCTCATACCTGCCTCTTTTATTTGATTTCTGGTGATAAATAGGTTAAGCGAAGTATAGATAAAATCAACATCACCATATCCGCGCTGCGGTACGCACCAGCTCAACTGCATCCATCGCCTCGCGCGATACATCTATTGCCAGATATGCCGCCCGTGTATTGTAATAAGGCGCGCCTTTACGTGAGAATACCGTCAGTATTTTACCGTTTTGAGTTACTCGAACGCCTTCACATGGCTCATGACTCCTTATCACCGTTCTCACGCCGGTAATCCGTAACGCATGCTCGGTTACATCCTCGCCGAACATCATACCGGCACCGCGCATAGAACTGTAATAGCCTCTTCCCTCCACCGGATCGCTCCACAGTATCTGCTCCAATATAGCTTCCGAAGGATATTCAAATTCACGAACGGATTTCACGCCCGCCGGTATGCCACCATGCAGCATCAGGTATTTACCCTCCACAAGCGCGCAATGCGGCAACCACCTCCACAATGCTCTTATGCCGTTATATACTTCTACGCCACCGTCATGCCCGAATCTGCGCTCGAACAGCATCGGCAGGTCGTGCGGCATGACCGGCATGGTCGTACATTCATGATTGCCACGCAGCATCACCACCCTGTCACCATATGTCAACTTCAACTTCAGTATCAGATAGTAAACTTCGGCACTTCCCGTACCTCGATCGCCGTAATCACCGAGAAATATCACTCGATCGGAACTTACCACTCCGGAATCACACAGTATATGAATGAGGCTCTCAGCATCGCCGTGCAAATCGCCAACGACCGATACGCAGCCACGTGGCGCTATTTTTACCACACCACTTCCTTCCCTCAACACCTGTTCGCGCTTCAATATGCTCGCTGATGCTTCTATCAAATCCATGAATTCTTCTGCCGATGCCTCAAATGCTCTGCTCAGCCATGCATCGTCCGCTCTTATCATATCATATCATTAAAAAGCAAACATATTTGAT
>JAODGP010000056.1 GCA_025464345.1 Methanosarcinales archaeon
GATAGAACTGCCAGAAATGGAGGGGATAAAAGAAAAGGCTGAGGAATGGAGATTTGAACAACAACTCTCAAGATATGTATTCAGGAGGAAAGGCAACGATTACTGGGGCTGGCGAGGTAGTGTAAAATTTGAGATGAACAACCTGAGCGAGAGGGAGAGAGAGCTTATTGGATGGCTCTTGGGAGCGGGAAGAATAACAGGGCTTGGTAAATTTACCACTATCGGTTTCGGCGATTACGATTGTATCAGTAAAACAAATCGTCTCCAGCACCGGTAGAATCGGAGGGACCTCCCAGATACGTCAGGAAGAGCAGCAAAATCTCGTGATTCATGCCGATGACTGACTAATAACCACTTCCGTTTTACCAGCAAGCACATCATCAGAGACAATCCTGAGCTCACCGGGTGTTTTACGATAGATTCAAGTATATTCTTTGTCCCAACGTAATCCCATCCTTGAGATACTTCTCTCTGAGCGATAGAGGAGCAAGTTTCTCCAGGATTTGTCCTTCTCTTCTTAACCTTTCATATATCTCCCGGTCTATGGTGGTCTCGGCACCGTAAGTAGGAACACCTAAGTCAATTTCCGTAAAGTTATCCATTGATGGTAGAAGAACAATGCGGTAAAGATTCCTCAAATTTAGCATATGGAAGATAAAAAAGAGAATAAAGTCTATCTACCAAACAAAAATGGTGGTGCAGGATTTATTGATTTTGCAATTGGGGATTATAACGAACCTGGGATTGGAATAGGATTTTCATTGAAATATGGGTGGTCACATGAGGAGATTGTATATGATTTTCTTAAATTGTTAGACAAGAAGAATCCATTTAAAGTATCAATCTCATTCAATATAATATTTCGTGAAAAGAGATTGATGAGTGATGCCCGACAACGTGGCACAAATCTATAAATATGTAGAAATAGATAAAGATTATAACGTCCCTGAGGATGGTTCACTGACTGATATGCAATGCATCGCAATTTAGAGCGTGCAATCAGGAACGCCATAGCGGCAATCAAAGCTGGTGGCACGGTCGTTTACCCAACTGAGACGGTATACGGTCTCGGTGCCTCTGCATTATCCGAGGATGCGGTATTGAAAGTGTACAGGCTAAAGCGGCGGAGTTTAGCCAAGCCCATTTCTCTCGCAGTATCCTCTTTCGAGATGCTGCGTGAGGTTGCTTATGTGGCTCAATCGCAGCTTGAGATCATAACACGGCTATTGCCAGGTCCCGTCACCATACTGTTAAGGAAGAAGGACATGGTACCTGAGATTTTAACCGCGCAGTCGGAAGTGGTGGGTATAAGATACCCCGCTAACCCGATAGCCACGCGTATAATAAACGAGACGGGTCCCATAACGGCGACAAGTGCGAATCTCACGGGCGATAAGCCTCCAGTACGCATAGAGGAAGTTAATATAAAAGCTGATGTTATTATAAATGGAGGTAGATGTAAATATGGTGTGCCATCCACGGTGGTGGATATGGCGCGTGGGATGAAGATACTGAGGAGAGGCGCGAGCTATGATAGAGTATTGCACATCCTGCAGAGCGAAACTGCTGGAGAAGGGGTACACGGTCTTTCCGTGTCCTAACTGTGGAAAGGTAGAGATAGGTAGATGCGCGAAGTGCAGGAAGCAGAGCAACCTGTACGTATGTGAGGAGTGTGGCTTTGTGGGTCCTTAATTAAAGGAGGAGGTTAAAGATGAGATGGCAGGGTGAATCCAGGAGGAAGTACACGGGTGGGCGATTGCACAGGCACAGGAAGAAGCGAGCGTACGAAGCTGGTCGCCCAGCTGCTGATACGGTCATAGGAGATACCAAACGCAAGATAGTGCGCACGATGGGCGGCAATATCAAGGTGCGATTGCTCCAGTGTGATTATGCAAATGTCTCAGACCCCCGAAACGGAATGACAAAGAAGGTGCGAATCATCAGTGTGAAGAGCAATCCCGCCAACCCGTTCTACATCAGGCGGAATATCCTGACGCGAGGCGCGGTGATAGAGACCGAGCTGGGCAATGCGCTGGTCACAAGCAGACCGGGTCAGGATGGTGTGGTGAATGCAAAGTTGATCTGACAGCTCAGATAGATGTACAAATTAGTGGGAGTAGTAACCGGCGAGGTGAAATTACACGAGTTTGAATTTGTTGTCACGGGCGAGGTGAGACTGAACGAGTATGTGAAGGTATGGACAGAACAGGACGGCTGGATACTTGCGCGGGTGGTGAAGCTGGTGGAGGTGGAGAAGAAGAAGGCAACTGCGGAGGTCATAGGCTACAAAGATGAGCGCGGGTTCTTAACACAGCCAGACAGTACCGTCTCACGTGATGATAAGGTCTTCAAGGCGGATCGTGCATTTATAACAGAGACGCTGGGCTTGAAATCGGGTGGCATATACCTGGGTCTGCTGGAAGGGCGCAACATACCCGTATATATCCGTAAAGAGGAACTGATCCAGAAACACTGCAGTATACTGGCGAAGACGGGCAGCGGTAAGTCATACACCGCCGGCGTATTGATAGAAGAACTGCTGGAGAAGAGCGTACCACTGCTCATCATAGACCCTCATGGCGAGTATGTCACACTGAAATACGAGAACAGGAACGAGGAAGAGCGCAAGCAGATGGAGAAGTATGGAATCGCACCTCGTGGCTATGCCTCAAGGGTCGTCGTCTATACTCCCGCTAATTTCTCCATAAACCCCAATGCCGACCGGCTATTCCGGATAGATGGCATCAACCTGAGTGTGAAGGAGTTGTATGATCTGTTCCCCATGTCAGATGCCCAGCTGGGCGTTCTGTATCAGAGCATAAACGCTATAAAATCGCAGAAGGAGTTTTATACCATCGAAGACATCATCAAGAAGGTATCGGAGAGCAAAAGCAGTGCCCGATGGCGGATCATTCACTACCTTGAACGTATTCGTGAGACTGGCATACTGTCAGACAGTCCAACGCGTATAGAAGAGCTTGTGAAACGGGGTCAGGCATCTATAATAGACATGAAGGGTGCAGAGCCCGATTTACAGCGCTTGATCGTTTACCGGCTCTGTAAGGAGGTTTTTGAAGGCAGGAAGATGGGGAAGATACCGCCATTGATGCTCGTGGTTGAGGAGGCGCATAATTTCTGCCCGGAACGTGGCTTTGAACGTGCCGCAAGCTCCAATATACTCAGGACAATAGCATCAGAGGGCAGGAAATTCGGGCTCGGATTGCTCGTTATCTCACAGCGACCCGCACGCGTGGATAAGAACGTCATATCTCAGTGCAATACGCAGATAATCCTCCGTGTGACGAACCCCAATGACATAAGGGCATTGAGCAAGGGTCTGGAGTTCATGAGCAGTGAGATGGAGGAGGTGATAAAGCGTATACCACAGGGTGTTGCCCTGTTATCGAGTCCGAGCATAGAGATGCCAGTACTCGTGGATATCCGTGTTAGAAAGAGCGAGCACGGCGGCAGGGCAGTGGAATTTGAGTCTGAGGAGGTGGAAGAAGTGCAGACGAGTAAAAGAGGTGTACTTGCACGCTTATTCTCTATTAGTGCTTGATTAAATGAAATGACCGATGAATCGGGGACGAGCGTTCTGCTCTATGCGGGTATGGGCACTTTTATCCTCCTGACAGCAGTTATAGCCTTATTGCTCGCTACACCATTTGAAGTTACGGGTGTAAAGGCTTTTGAAGATCCGGAATCCGTATGGAATCCCGTATACTTCCTCATACTCATTATCGGATTCACCGCGATCATACTCATTGTGATAAGGTTTGGAGGTAAAAAGCTCGTTTATCTCCTTATGCTCGCTGCTGTTGCAATAACGATGTATTATGTGCTGGACGGTATACTACGCTATTATCCACCCGTCAATGCGCTCCATGTATATGGTATGAATACATGTGCTCTGGTTATCTCTTCTTTACTCACCATCATACTGCACAGATACCCGGAATGGTATGTCGTTGATGCCACTGGTTTGATGCTGGGAGGGGGCGTAGCAGCGATATTTGGGATCTCGCTTATACCTCCGCTGGTGATAGTTCTTATGATACTGCTCGCGGTTTACGATGCTATTTCGGTATACAAGACCAGGCACATGGTGTCGCTGGCGGAATCGGTGGTTGATATGAACGTTCCGATTCTGTTCGTGCTGCCACGCAAGCGAGACTTCTCTATGCTGAGTACCGGGCTGGGGAGCGGAGAAGCATTATTCATGGGACTCGGCGACGCGGTCATACCAGCTATTCTGGTGGTATCTGCATATGTGAGCTATAATAGTATGATACCTGCCCTGAGCGCTTTAGCCGGCACCCTCGCCGGTTATACCGCACTCACAAGGTTCGCAGGCAGGGGTAAACCGCATGCAGGACTGCCATTCCTCAATTCCGGCGCGATAATCGGATTCCTTATCGGGCTGATCATAACGGGTATCGGCTGACCGGGCTACATGAAATCACTCAGCGCTTTCTGCTTGTCTGTTGCGGGAAGGAGTGTTTCGACATCTTCTCTCAGCAGTTCCAGTCGCTGCCTGGTGTAATTCGTTAGATGATACTCTTCCGCTAATTGGAGTGATACCGATAGATATTTCGTTATTCCCGCGGCATGCACCGTTGGCAGTAACCGCCCACCGCATTTATTGCACATGCCGGTGAGGGGTATACGCCGGTATTTCGCATTGCAGCGGCTGCACCGTACCTGCTGCGAGCCGAAAGCACGCAGGTTACCCTTTATATCTCGCAGAAAATGGTTCTTTATCACCGTCTCCGCAACCTCTCGCTCATCCACCGCTCTTATTAGCTGCGCCAGCTTCAACTGCGCATTCACCTTGTCAAGCATCGAGCCCAGCGTCTTATACAGCGAGTTCTGTGGTCCTGCCGCTATGTCACTCGTATCATGCGTGTAGCCGAACCCGTAGGTATCGCGCGGCGTTCCTATCCGCCTGACCGCGGTCTCCATCTCAGCTGCGACATCTCTGGGATGCTTACCGGAATCGGCAGCCATATAGAGCTCCAGCGGGTACTCTCGCATAATGGAGATGTTATGCGCTTCTTTATCCACCTCTCTCGGATTTATTACCGGTATTAACACCAGCGGTGCATCCATTCTGCCGCCTATCTTGTCCGGTAAGAAGGCTAACGAGAAGTTCAGGAGTGCATCTAACAGGAGAATTATCGAGTCCTCATCACCGTCGCAGTTCCTCCGTTTCGCAGCATGGAAGAAAGGATGTGCATAACATGCAGAAGCACGTGTGAACCCTATTATCCTGCCCAGTATGCCGGCAGATGTATGTGGTGCCAGACCGAGCACGAGCTGCCCGATCAGATCCTCGCATGTTCTCACATTGTAATACCGTGGTAGCCCGTAGAACCGCTCCAGCAGTTCATCTATGAACTTGGTAATACGGATGAGGTAAGGTACAGCATTATTTGAGATGATAATATCCTGCTGTTTCAGCTCCACCACCTGCGTAGCTCTACTCAACTCCTCACCGTTTATATCGTACAGATAGCCCAGTTCCTTTGCGCGTCTGACACTCAACCCTATCTCACGGGGTCGGAAATGCGTTAATGGCAGGTTCGTGAAGTCATATCTTATTGTACCATCTTTATATACAAACACCTCGTGTTTCGCTCTCAGTATGCCCTTACCCAGGTGTTCAGGCACTTTATTGCCCGAAATGAGCCCGGTTACACATTTAACATCCCGCTTCGCCAGTTCGTGTTCATAACCCAGCCGCTTTAACGTTTCTTGATAAAACCGGTAGAGGTCTATACTCACACCCCGCTTACGCCTGTTGTTTCTCGGTGCCTGCATCACATTGTGGGAGCCACACTTATCGCATACCGAATAGCAAGCCAGGAACAAATTACCACAATCCCGGCAACGCCTCAGTCCGACATCAATGTCTATCACCTTTACCTTCAGTGCCTCCTTGAGCGAACGGTTCTTACCTCCTGCGTCGCCCACCGGGAAGATTGCGTTAGGTGCCGGGCTCATCAAGCGCTCCCGCGATTTCTCAGGTCTGCCCATTCTCATACCGATCCGTGTTGGCGCTTTCGGCATCGTCTTCAATCGCACGGAATCATCTCTCCTCAATGCTCGTGTTATACCCAGGCAGCGCAGCAGTGCATCAGGCTCCTTTATCACTATTTGCGAACCTTCACGATGGAAAGTAACGAGCAAGTTCTCTAAAATCACTATCACACGACTATCATCGGGTATTATCAATTTATCAGCCTGAATCACACCTCGTTCGCATATCCACCCGGTAAGGAATTCGCGGTCTTCTGTGCTTATGTCCTCCCACAGATATGTATATGCCGGGTGGAGTGGTATATCATAACGTGATGATATATCTATTGCCTCCTTCTGTGCTGGTATTCTTCCACGCCACTTCGCCGCTTCTTCCACTGATTTCAATTCCAGTTCCTTCAACCATCGCTCGTGTGAGTATGCACCTGGCTTCAACAGCTGCCCCGCTTCCAGGAAATCACCATAATCCACAAGTACCTCACCAAGGTCTATGATCTCTTCCACACCGGTATCAGCGCCATCGCAACTCACAAGTGTGGTGAGGTCCCCGTTCTTCAGTCTCACAACAGGACCATCTATGGTATCCACGGGCACCACGCATGCCGCTTTACCCGGTAGTTCGGGCTTTATCTGTGTACCGGGCGCGATGAATCCGAGCAGTGACATTGTGGCGGGATGCATGCCAATGGCAGCGAAGCCCGAATTCCTCGCACGTCCATAACGTAGCCGGAACGAGCCTTTAGCCGCCGGACGACCAAATACGGGTCTACCTGCGATCAGATCCTCAAGAAAAGCTTTCTTCTTGCTCTCCCTCTTACTCTTTATCAGCGTATCCAGCCATTCCCAGCCATCAATGCCGAGCTTATCAACGTACCGCTTTAGCTTTGGCGCTTTCATCGCTATCCCCTCGGTCAGTACAAGCACCATCCCACCACGTATCCTGTTCGTGGCTACACGTTCGAGATCTTTATAGCCGTCCACCTCGCGGTCCTCAGTTGGGTCGCCATCAATGCATATCGGGCAGTTTCTCACTATCTCTCTTATCTCATCGTCAGAAGGCGTGTATTGCAGCCCTGCTATGCGCGCATACGCCGATACCTCCAGTACGTACCGCCACACTTCCTCATCACGCGGCGAATAAGGAGCGAAACCCATCTCCCGCCTTATATAATCGGCTGCGAGCACTGAAAGCGCCTGTGCAGTACCACCTGCGCTCCTTATCGGACCCGAATAGAAGATCTTGATGTATTCGGTCGAATCATCGTTCAGACCGATCTCTATGCGCGAGATACCATCCAGTGGTGCGGCAACCACACCCTCCGTGATGATCGCTACTGCAGTTCTGACTGCGTTCTCAACGATCTCACGGCGCCTGTACTGCCCGAACTTACCAGAAGCGAACTCAAGTGCTACTTTTAACGCTACCTCTTCACGGCTATACTCACGTTCCAGTTCCCTTATCCGTGCACCCACTCCGCTTATACCGATCAGCGCTTCTACACGTTCGGCAATATCAGCAGTTATCTTTATTTCGGGTTTAAGCGCGGGATCGAGCCCCTTACGCCTCGCTGTATTCGCTATCTCCAGCTCTTCAAATAACCGCTTCTTCAAATGCTCATGATATATCAACCGCTCAGCCATCTGAAATATTAAGGGGGAAAGATTTTTCTCTCCCCTCAGCTTTTATACCAAAATCCTGTAATCTCACACATAAGCGTATTTCACGAAATCCTCCGCCTTTGATTTGAATGTATTCTGCACTTCCGGCGGTGCAGAAGGCTTCACTGTCTTAATAGCAGCCTCCAGATGCTGCTTCTTTATCACCACGTTCTTCACTGCTTCTTTTATATGTTCCGCGGGTACGCCCGAATTGATGAACTCACGCAGAGCATTCATCACCGCTTCCCGCACTATTGCTGCTATATCCGCACCTACATAGTTCTCAGTCTGCTTCGCAAGTTCTTCTATGTCAACATCTCTGGCTACTGGCTTGCCTCTTAGATGCACCTCAAATATCTTCTTCCGCTCCTCTACGTCCGGTAGTGGAATGTATATCAACCGGTCGAGTCGTCCGGGTCGGAGTAATGCCGGATCAACCATGTCCGGGCGGTTTGTCGCGCCTATAACAACCACCTCCTTCAACTCCTCCAGACCGTCCATCTCGGTAAGCATCTGAGATACCACCCGCTCCGTAACATGCGAGTCATAACCGCCGCCGCGTACCGGCGCTATCGAATCTATCTCATCGAGGAATACGATACATGGCGCCGCCTGCTTCGCTTTCCTGAATATCTCACGAACCGCTCGTTCACTCTCTCCCACCCATTTGGATAGCAATTCCGGACCCTTGATTGATATGAAGTTCGCTTCGCTCTCGTTCGCCACTGCCTTCGCCAGCATCGTCTTACCGGTGCCAGGCGGTCCAAACAGGAGTATACCCTTTGGTGGCGTGGATTTGAGATGAGCAAACGCGTCGGGATACTTCAGCGGCCATTCCACAACCTCCTTCAATTCCTGCTTCACTCGCTCCAGACCGCCGATATCATCCCATCTGACATTCGGTACCTCCACAAATACCTCACGTAACGCAGAAGGTTCGGTATTCTTCAACGCCTCCTTGAAATCGTCTCTCGTCACCCGTAACTTCTCCATCACTTCCGGCGGGATGTCCTTATCCATATCTATCTCGGGCAGTATCCTGCGGAGTGCATGCATCGCCGCCTCCTTACACAGCGTGGCGAGGTCCGCGCCAACGAACCCGTGCGTAAGATCAGCCAGCTCCTTCAGGTCCACATCATCGGCAAGTGGCATACCCCGTGTATGCACCTGCAGTATCTCCTCCCGCCCGTTTCTGTCCGGTATGCCTATCTCTATCTCACGATCAAACCTGCCACCACGCCTTAACGCCTCATCAAGTGCATTCGGTCGGTTCGTAGCGCCAACAACAACCACCTGCCCGCGTGACTGTAAACCATCCATAAGCGCCAGTAGCTGAGCAACGACACGCCGTTCCACCTCGCCCGTTGTCTCTCCTCGCTTCGGCGCTATCGAATCTATCTCATCAATGAATATGATAGAAGGCGCGGTCTTGCCCGCCTCCTCAAATATGTCTCGCAGATGCTTCTCGCTCTCTCCATAGAACTTGCTCATTATCTCAGGACCCGAGATGGAATAGAAATTCGCATCGGTCTCGTTCGCCACCGCCTTCGCTATCAATGTCTTGCCCGTGCCCGGTGGTCCATGAAGAAGTACACCCTTCGGCGGCTCTATACCCAGCCGCTCGAATAGCTCCGGATGGCGCAATGGCAGCTCTATCATCTCCCGGATCATCCCTATCTCGCGTTTCAAACCGCCTATGTCCTCATAAGTCACGTGCGGTACGCCCACCCGCTCCTCACGCGCCTTCCGCAGTATTATCTCAGTGTTCAGATCCGGTATCACCGTACCCGGCGGTACTGTATTGGTAACCACGAACGTTATGGGATTACCGAGCATCTCAACCCTTATGATCTGTCCTTTCGTTATTGGACGCCCTTTCAATATCCTCGCCAGGTAACGTTCGCCACCCGCGATTCTCACAGGCTGCGTGGGCTCGAGCGTGATCCTCCTCGCTTCTTTCACCCTCGTCTTCCGCACACGCACACGGTCATCAATCGCAACACCGGCATTACTCCTTATGTTACCATCAATTCTGATTATGTTCTTATCACTATCAGGGGCATAACCGGGCCAGACAATAGCAGTTGCGATATTCTTTCCCTCTATCTCCACCACATCCCCTGTAACAACGCCAAGCTTACGCATTGTATCAGCATCTATCCGTGCTATGCCCCGTCCGGCATCACGATGGTACGCTTCCGCTACGCGGAGCACCACCTCTCTTCTCTCTTCATCCGTCATCTTACACCTCTCAGTTATAGTTAGAGTTTAAAAATCTTTATATATGTCATCGCATCTGATGCCGCCTCACCACCAGAAATACGAGATAAACGAGAGCAAGAGTGAATATAATGTATAGACTCCTTCTCACATCGCCCGATCTCTCTGCCTCATGCGAGCCATTCCAGTCATGAAGGAATACCTGTTCATAAAAAGAAGCGATTTCAGGATCATCTATTATCACTCCCACCTCACGGTTATAAATGGATTTCGTATTCCAGTTCAATGAAGAGATAAGCACTTCCCTGCCGTCCACTATCAATCCTTTGTTGTGCACCTTCACCAGACCGAGTGATTCCAGATCAGCCAGCCTCGCCTCCAGGCTCAAATTACGCGCTCGTGCTATCCTGTTCAGTTCAGATACCACCTCGTCATTGTTGTTATCGCCCTCTAAATACCGTGAATCCAGCAGGATCTTCACATCACAGCCACGCTGTGCTGCTTCTATAAGAGCAGTAATGAACGGGTTCAGTTCATCTCCCCAGTTAAGCCTCGCGGAGAATTGTTCCACATATATGTACGATCTTGCATTCTTTATCATCCGTAATATCTCGCTCATAGCAGAATCAGGTGCCAGAACAGGAATCAACGAGAAATTGCATTTCATGGTACGTGGTTCAAATTGGGTCTCCATACCGATCCTTACGTTCTGGTATTCATTTTCATATTCATACCGGCTACACCTGAGATCCATACTTACAGCACGCTGGAAATCGTCGAAGAATACCGATTTGAAGTACCGCGCTATCTCTCGGTTCCTTATCACAATGCCCCAACCGCGATTGCCCTCGCCGTTCCATGGCACACCGGTGTATTTCCAGTTCTCAGACATTATTATCAGGGTTTCATCATCTATAATCGCATATTTCGCATGATTCAGGAATCTATCGTGGGAAAACCGTACAAAACCGCCATTATCTTCTATCTGCGCGGCAATACATCGTTCCGCATCTCCCATACCACCCACTGGCTTGACTTCCAGCAGGAGGTGAACCCTTACACCCCTATTCATGGCGCGTAGAAGATATTCGTTCAGTCTGGAATGGTCAAATTCATAGAGGTTAAGGTATATAGAAGAAGTTGCATTGTCCAGCTCCCGTTTCAGGACTGCGAAGCTGCAATCAGGTGATACGAAAGTGGTAACCCCGGTATTGACGGCATGTACCGGCTCAGGCGGGTGATAATACGCGCCAGGTGCCAGAATGACCCAGTCGCATGCGGAATCCGTGTCCAGATAGCCCTTACGGTGGAACGCCATCCCCTCTATTGGCTTAACCAGTGGTGAACCGTGCCAGCCGGCATCATCATAGCGTGAATCACCGTATATTACCGCGTCCACAACTCTGCCGTGATCGTCACGCAGGATGAGCTCGTCACCACGATTACGCAACGCGAAACTTTGAGTGTTCATAATCACGACTTCCGCGTCCGGGCGAGCATATGCGGCATCCTTATTCGTAAGGTAGAGTTCACCACCTGGTGGTATAGCGAGATGAGGTAAATAGACTTCCGCCTCGTTATCCGTTATGCTCCAGTTCGTTAGATTCACCGAATGAGCACATGGGTTCGTTAATACAATATACTCGTCCGGTTCTCCTTTCATAGTAGTATCAGGGTAGAATTCGGTTATCAGCATGGTGGAATAAGCATGGCACGGAATGCACGACATGCATATCAGCAGGATTGGCAGCAGTATCAACTTAAGCATGAATATCCCATATCTATACTAATTGCTTAATATTTATGATGACCGTGCGGGTATCTGAGCTGGTGCAATACCAGATATGCCCCCGACTGGTATATTTTGGTGCTCGCAATCATGAGCTACAGTCGCAGACCGCAGTGAAGCTGAGGAGCAGGATCGAGGGATTCATACTGAAAGAATTCGCATTTAACCTCCACAGGATCATCAATTGCGAGGCTGATATACCAGACGTGATGAGCGACATACTGGACTCTCTGCCCCTGATATATCGTGAGGAACTGACGGACCAGATTGATTTAGAGCCGCTAAGAGAGAATTTCCAGCGTATTATAAACGATAAATGGTTGAAGAAACTACAGAGCACACGTGAACTGGAACTGGAACTGGTACATGGCTATGAACGTGAACGGGTGCTATATTCTGATAAGCTGAACCTGAGTGGCAGTGTGGACAAATTGATAATTGCAGATGAAGAGGAGATACCATGCATAATAAAGACCGGTAAGTCGCCGGAATATGGTGTGTGGCGTAGTGATCGCCTTCAACTGGCGGCATATGCGATGCTGATCGAGGACGAATTCAGGCGAACGGTGAGGCGAGGGCTCGTACAGTACATAAGGGATGCGGAGTTCCGTGAAGTCCAGATAAGAAGGGCGGATCGTGCAATGGTATTACAGGTGTTGAAGCGCGTGAAGCGCGTGAAGCGGGGCGTGTTCCCGGATAGAAGCAGGAATGCACCATGTGAAAGCTGCACCTATGCTGATATATGCAATACACGGAAGACGTTTCTATCTGTATTGTTCGGGCAAAAATAGAAAGTTTTATATAGGGCATCTTCTGAACTACAGAACGATGCAAGATGCTGGAGCAGATACGTGGATTCGCGTTTAATCCTGCGCGGCAGTTTGGAGATGTGAAGGATGCTTCGCTACGCGATGCGTACAGGTATTACATACCGCTTCTGGCTTTTCTCGGTGCTATCCTCGCAATTGTTGTGGTGATTGTGGCGAACTGGATGGTGTCCATGCTGAGCTTATCTCGGCTTGAACTGATGCCGGGCTTACCGGAGCTTGGCAAGATGATCCCCGTGCTCGGTGTGGCTACCTTCGCAGGTGTCATCGTACTGGGTATCATAGCTTCGTTCTACATCGCCGTCTGGCTCCATATATGGGTATATCTACTTGGTGGCAGGAAAGGACTGCGGCAGACCACGAAGGCTATTGTGTATGGCGTAACTCCATGCCTGATACTCGGCTGGCTCGCTCCCGTTAACATTCTGATTGTGCCTTTATGGGCGATTATAGTGATAATCAGTGGCGTAATAGAGCTCCACGAGCTGTCACCCGGCAGATCTATCATAGCAGTCTTACTGGCGATTCTTGTCCCCGTAATAGTTGCCGTGGCTGCAATTATGCCGATAGCCTCTTCGTTACTTTCGTGACGCCCGGTTATTCTCGCACGTGCCTCATCATATGCGGTATCTCAGGCAATATTATCTCTTCAAGTGCGAGTTTTACCGCGTCAGGAGAGCCGGGCAGGCAAAATACCAGCTTACCGGCTATCACTCCTGCAATTGCGCGACTCAATATCGCCGCAGTGCCTACCTGTTCGTAGCTCTTCAACCTGAAGAGTTCGCCGAAGCCCGGTAAATCCTTCTCTATCAGCCCTGATACCGTCTCGATCGTTATGTCATTCCTGGTCAGACCGGTGCCGCCCGATGTGATGATGAAATCGGCGTCGGAACCCAGTGCTTCCTCTATACTGCGACGTATGCGCTCACCTACATCAGGTATCACATCGTAATAGACCACCTCATGCCCTCTTTGCATCAACAGTGATTTAGCAATAGAGCCTGAGACGTCCTCCCCCTTATCCCTGTACTTTGAGGTGCTTATCGTGAGTACCGCGCACTTATAATGCTGCTTTATTCCTGCTCTGTGCTTCTCAGGTGTTGACATGTATAAGTAAATCATGGTTCAATAGTATTTATCGGCGAGCATATGGCGATAGATGTTGCAGGCATAGGTGCTTTGAATTATGATGTGCTATATGTGGTGGAGCGAATAGCCCGCGCGGGTGAAGAAGTGGGTATCATAGACATGATAAAAGCACCGGGTGGCTCGGCAGCCAATACTATAATTGCTCTGGCGCGGCTTGGTGTTGACACAGGCTTCATCGGCATACTTGGTAATGATAAAGAGGGCGGGATAATCCTTGATGCGTTTCGCCGTGAGCATGTCGAGACACGGATAAAGGTGGTGGATGGCTGTACAGGTGCAGCAATCGGATTTATAGACTCAAGAGGCGAGCGAACACTGTATATTTATCCAGGTGTGAACAGCCTGCTGGATATTTCAGATATAGATATGGAGTTTGTGACCGGAGCGAGATTCGTACATATGAGCTCTTTCGTTAACCTCAAGCAACTGAAGCTGCAAACCGAGCTGGCAGCACACCTGAAGAAGCTCAGTTTCAGTCCGGGGATGTTATGCAACAGATACAGGTTAGAGGATCTCAGCACGCTTATAGAGCGAAGTGAGGTGGTATTCCTCAATGCAGAAGAGCTGAAATCGCTGACAGGGTATGATTATGAGCATGGTGCTGCCGGGCTGCTTGATATCGGTGCATCTATTATTTGTGTGACACTCGGTGAGCGTGGTTGCTATGTTGCGACCAGAGAAGGCGAATCGTATCAGGTAGAGGCGTATCCGACCAGAGTTGTGGACACGACAGGTGCCGGAGATGCGTTCGCTGCCGGGTTCCTGTACGGGCTGTTGCACCGTAAGAGCATATATGATTGTGCCAGAACGGGTAATCTGCTGGCTTCTTATTGCATTCGCGAGTACGGTAGCCGGAAAGGGCTGCCACATACACTATAACCCGGAGATGTTTATTAAAGCCAGAATTATTATATTATAAAGGAGGTGATGCCTATGTGTAGTGTAGGAGATGTGAGTTTCGACCTGGAGATAGAAGAGCTGGAGATGGAGCGGTACAGATGCATTGAGTGCGGTAACAAGTTTGAAGCGATGGGCGAGAAGGTAGTATGCCCTGCCTGCCAGTCTGAGAACGTAGAGAAGATATGATCCGCCTGCGGAGCGATGAGATGCTCATTGTGCACGGCGATAGCGGTACCATAGGAGTGGTGAAATCGGGCGTAAGGAAGCAGTTCTTTGTTGATACCCCCGGAGGTGAGTATGTGCTGGCGCTGGACACCGAGGATATACTCGTTGCTTCGGCTTTCGGTACGGGTGACCGGATACTGAAAGGGTTGAGGTGCGTTCTATACATCATTCGGGAGCTGGGTTCGCCACTGATTGTACTGCCGGCGGACCATCCAGCATCTGCTCGCCTCAAATTCGTGGTATCCGCGGGCAAACGTGTTGTTATAAGTTGCAATATCAAGCCAGGGACACATCCGGAGCAGCATTTGCTCTGTGGCATGCCTGAATTTGAAGGTGTGGAATTCCTCGCGGTTGAAGGCGGCGTGGAATTGAAAGGTCTCGAAACGCCGAGTTATGAGCATATCAGCTTCGTATAAGCGTGAGAATGCTTAATGCACCGGTGCTCTATCCAATAGAGGAGATAGAGGAAGCGAACAGCGAGGTAAAGACTTTCATATTACATGCAGTAGCGATAGCAGAGGAGAGCGATCCGGGGCAGTTCGTTATGGTCTGGAACCCGGGAGTGGATGAGATACCGGTATCCATTGCAGATATCAGGGATGAACTCATAGAACTCGCAATCGCCGACAGGGGTGACTGCACGCATGACCTGCATCAGAAGCAGGCTGGCGATTTGATAGGTCTAAGGGGACCTTATGGCAGGGGTTTCCGTATCAATGGCAGCAGGATCTGCATGGTTGGCGGTGGATATGGAACTGCACCATTGTTGTTCGCAGCGAAGCGAGCATGTAAGAATGGTAAATTCGTAACGGTCATTGCAGGTGCACGCAGTGAGTCAGAATTACTGTATGTTGACGCGTTCCGTGATGCAGGCTGTGACGTGCGGGTAGCGACCGAGGACGGCTCCGTGGGGTTTAAGGGTACCGTGACAGGGTTGTTATCGGCAACGCTTGAGGATGATGAATTTGACCTGGTGCTTGCATGCGGTCCGGAACTGATGCTGAAACGAGTATGTGAGCTCACGAAACGTGCGGGAATATCCACTCAGGTCTCTATTGAGCGAATAGTGAAGTGCGGCTGTGGCGCCTGTGGCTCATGTGATATCGGCGGATACCGTGTCTGTACAGATGGACCGGTATTTGATGCTGAGGAACTGGAGGGCACGGAATTTGGATGCTGGACACGTGCGAAGAGCGGCATGCGAATACCGTTGCAGCCACAGATTACCGACCTGAGGTCGGTGCCTTCGCCCGTGTTCACACCGGCTTACGAGCCGATGCTCATGACCGAGTTATGCGGGATTCGATTCCCCAATCCGATAGCGAATGCAGCGGGTTTTGGGATCTCCGGGAAATTGCTTTACCGATACGCAGTAGCAGGTGCCGGTGCGCTCGTGACAAAATCGGTCGGGTTGAGAGCGCAGGATGGCTATCCGAATCCTGTATTCTTTGAACTCGCGCCACAGACGTATGTGAATGCAATGGGGCTACCGAATCCGGGCATAATCAATTATGGGCTGGAGATAGAAGATGCGAAACGTGCGAATGTACCTCTGATACTGAGCATATTTGGTCGTGATGTGGAAGAGTGCAGACAGGTGGCGAAGTATGCAACGAAGTATCAGGTGGATATGATAGAGTTCAATGCTTCATGCCCGCATACGGACTTTGTATCCATGGAGAACAATCCCAGGCTGTTGAGGAGCATAATAAAAGCGATACGAGCGATTGTGCACCCTGTACCCGTTGCTGTAAAGCTCTCACCCAATATCGGAGATGTCCCCGGGCTGGCAATGACACTGGAACGTGCAGGTGCTGATGCGATTACAGTGATCAATACCGCCCTGAGCAGACCCATTGACGCAACTCTTGATATACCGGTTCTCGGTAATCCCACGGGTTATGGCGGTAAATCGGGCAGAGCACTTACCGCATGCGGTAAGCAAGTGGTCTTTGAGTTATACAAGGAGGTGAGGATACCGATAATCGCAGTTGGCGGCATATTCACCGCTAAGGACGTGATAGATTATGCGAGAAACGGTGCACAATTGTTTCAGGTGGGCAGTGCGCTGGTGACAGAAGGTCATGGCATATTCAGAAGAATAAAGGACGATCTGTGTGACTACCTTGTTGCTAACGGTTATAAGAATATAGGGGAGCTTGTGGGGGAGGCGCACAGAGGTTGACCTTATACGAAAAAATCGCAAGCTCCAGGCACTGAGCTCTGCCCGTGCTCCCGCAATTTATTCTCGGAATTATATCATCTCACCATGGCATGCAATTCATCTTTGATGAAGCCGTTCATTGCATCACAGTACCCGTGCGTATGAGTCTCTATTTTATGCATTGACTTTGGCACAGATGCTTTCGCGTATGTCCGGACTGCCATGTTATATTGTATAACGGGGTCATTCACTGAATGAATGATCACGAATTTACGCGGTGCAATACGGTCAAGATAGCAATCGGGATCAATAGACCGGAAGAATTCTATCGTGCCGGCGTCACGCAATGCGCCCGTGGCGATTGCGGTATCAACATCATAGCCACAGGTACTGATAGCGATCACACCCCTTGCCATCCTGTCTATCGCACATGCGATTATTGCGAATCGTGCACCATTACTCTCGCCCATGTACACGATCCGATCCCTGTCTATACCTGGTTGTTCCCGCAGCACCGCAGCAGCCGCAAGCGCATCGTGCACCATCTTGTGCTCTTCTGGCACTTCACCTGCCTGAAATAGCTCCAGATCACGGTTTACATCAACGACACCAAGATTGCGCTGGTCTATCGTGATGGTTGCATAGCCAATAGATGCGAGATAACGTGCAAGCCCCTGCTCACCCTCCTTCGTCACACCGGCACCGGGCAGTAGAACGATCCCGGGTACCCTGGTCGTGTGGTTCGGCACCCGCAAGAGACCCGCTATCTGCGTTCCCATGCTCAGGAAGGTCACTTCGCTTAAGGTGTAATTTCCACCTTGTTCAATGGTCGCTATGTGATATTCAACCCTCGTCGTCGGGTATTCAAGAACGCTCTCCCTCGTCACACAGCCTGAGAATGCAATGATAAGAAGCAGTAGAATCAGAATACGGGTTGGAATGGGGCACTCAGACATATCTATGATAAACAATATTCGGTTATATATAACTTTTTCAGGGACCTCTCATCCAGCTCGAATATGGGCTTCGATTTGTGATCGTAGCTATGCCCAGATTTGCTATCTTCGCATACATCCAAAGCGATGCATCACAGCCACGCAATCATGATCATGAGATAGGATATTGCAAATATGATGGTACTTCTCCTTGCTATGTGTATGGAATCTTTTATATGTTCGGTTCGTGGTGCATCATAACCACTACCGGTGACCGAATAATGCCCTATCTTCTCCAATCGCACACACAACACAGAACTCATTGCTAATATGGTGAGATGCACTCGTTTATCCGGCTTCGTTACGTGCATTTTACCGCCTGCCAGCAGTATCAATACAGCCGCTATGCGTTCCGGTATGTAATTCAGTATGTCATCGGCTCTCGCTGCGAACCACCCGAAATGGATGTATCTCCCGGTCTTATAACCCACAACCGCATCCAGAGTGTTAATCACGCGATATAGCATAGCGCCCGGCAGACCAGCAATTGCGAAATAGAAGAACGGTGCGATGACGCTATCAGTCAGGTTCTCAGCCACCGATTCTATCGTTGCGGAGTTCAGATGCTCCATATCAAGGTTGGACACTTCTCTGCTCACTATCTTGCTAACTGCACTGCGTTTCGAGTCTAAATCATTCGCAGTTATTACGCCACGGGCGTATCGCTCCAGACCCTTCAGTGTGAATGTCATCTTGAATACAGGCGCTGCCACTATGACGTACAATTCCCATGGTAACAGGAAGAGAGCACCGCAGGGTACCGTGAAGATAGTGGCTATCAGTACAGTAAAGACAGCTCCGAGTAAACGCTCCCTGCGCGGGTTACCACGCTCCGTCACGCGGTCAAACCGGTACATCAATCTGCTTATCCATACGACTGGATAGAATCGTTCCAGACGCTCGGGCGGATCACCAGCGGTGAGGTCAATAGCGAGCCCGATGATGAATATCAGTAGTGCTGATAGTGCGAATGGGTGATTCATCGCTCCTTCACCGGCGGATGTCTCTCTTTGAGCTCCTGGAATATGCTTCGACTTGCTCGCTCCAGCGCTTCCACGCACTCTATGCCACGCATCCTGATTAACTCAAGTAATGCCGCTGCCACTTCGTGCCGGTGTATCCAGTAGCAGTGCGAACAGTTCCATACCGAAGACCCATCCCTGCGCCTTAGCCATTCACCGCCGGTCTGCGGGTCCTCACATGGATAAAAAGGACAGAAGCACCATGTGCAGTCCTGTCCATGGAAATGGCAGGGGTAATAATCACAACTCTCATCAGGACCTGCGAGCCCATTTATCAGTACCTTCTTCAGGTGCTCATATGCCAGCGGGTGCATTTATGTGGTTTCAACCATTAACTTCTGCAGATGTACCTGTTAGAACCTATCTTGTGAGGTGAGTAGTTACATATTTATTATAGTGTGTGAATAAAGATATAAGAGCCAGGGTGGCAGAGTGGACAAATGCGGTGGCCTCGAGAGTCACTGTCCCGCCCGGGACGCTCAGGTTCGAATCCTGACCCTGGCGTAATTATCGTGGCGGTAATCATCCAGTGTGCGCCTCTTCATTGTGCCATCCGGGAATACGGTAATCCAGCCACGTTTCTCCTTCACGCTACGCTCGTGGACGCAACTCTTGCCTATCACCGCACTCCTCATGTATCTGGCAACGAGTGCATGTGCCCGTTCCATCTCATCATCATACGGATTGCGAGCTATCTTCTCATGGCTCAGTTCCGCACGGAAACGGTTTATACGATAATCTATCTCGTTATTCACATCTATCTGCGCCAGGAACATGGCTATACGCTCTATCTCTTGCTCCGCCACTATACCGGGAATGTAAACGGTATTCACCACCATCTTCACCCTGCCGTATGCGGCTCTTATGTTCGCAATGACTCTCCGGTTGGAGTGCCCGGTATACCATCTGTGGATGGCTTCATCCCATGCCTTAAGGTCAAACATGACCTCCTTCAAGCCCGCACTTATCAGCTCTTTGAGATACGACTCATCCAGGAGATACCCGTTTGTATCGAGCACTATCCAGTCGGTGAAATCATTCAGCGCCGATACAAGCTGAACGAGGTAATCACGGTCCAGTGTGGGCTCACCTCCGGTTATTATCACTTCCTCCAGTTGCTCAGAACCGTAATATCTGGCTGATGCTCGCCTGACCAGTGCGACCAGTTGCTCGACCGACATGGGCTCTCCTCGTTGCTCACGGGCGATGCTGAAGCAGCCACGACAGCGGAAGTTACAGCCGGAGAGCGTTATCCATGCACGGTGTTTCAGTTCTGAGAGCGTTATAAATGGCACATATCGGCAGTTCATCAATAATTAAATACCTGTGGAAAGATAAAATTAAAACAGGCATGTCATCAATCCTGATAAAGGGTGTGCGACTCCGGGGTAAAGAGAAGGACATATATGTCAGAGGCAACCAGATAGAAGAGATAAGAGATGCGGGCAGGATACGGAAAGAGGCGGAATTTGTTATTGACGGTCGTGGTAAAGCCGCAATACCCGGGCTGTTTAATGCCCACACCCATGCGGCAATGACACTCTTCCGTGGCTATGCAGACGATATGCCCCTTCATGAGTGGCTATCTGAGCGTATATGGCCCGCTGAGCTGCGACTGACCGAGGAGGATGTCTACTGGGGCACGAAACTCGCATGCCTGGAGATGATAAAATCCGGCACGGTATTCTTCAACGATATGTACTGGCATTTCCCTGGTATAGCGAGGGCGGTATCAGAATCAGGACTCAGAGCGGCAATATCCGCGGTATTCATCGACGGCTTCGACGAAGCGGATGCGAGGGAGCAGATGAAGCGGAATGAAGAACTCTATCGGGCGAGTAAAGAACTGCCTGAGAGAATCATGTTTGCACTTGGTCCACATGCTGTATATACGGTCTCGGAGGAGAGTCTGTGCTGGGTTCGTGATTTCGCAGAGAAGCACGACCTGCTGATTCATATCCACCTCTCAGAGACGGAGGAAGAGGTGGAGCAGTGTGAGGAACGCTACCATATGCGCCCGGTTGAGTTCCTTCACAGCATAGGACTGCTCAGCCCACGGACGATAGCGGCACATTGTGTGCATGTGAGCAGGAACGAACTGGAGTTATTGAAACGTCATGAGGTCAAGATAGCACATAATCCCGCATCAAATATGAAGCTGGCATCGGGCAGGATGCCTTATGAGGATATGAAGCGAGCGGGGTTATTCCCGAATATCACTCTCGGGACTGATGGCTGTGCATCGAATAACAATCTTGATATCTTTGAGGAGTTGAAGATAGCATCTTTGTTACACAAGGCATTTAAAGACCCGACTGTGATGCCTGCGAGCGAGGCGTTCGCACTCGCAACTGAGAATGCGGCACGTGCATTCAGACTGAACTCAGGGGTTATTGCCGAGGGTAAACTCGCAGACATCCTGCTCTTAAATCTGAAGGACGTGGCATTGACGCCAGACCACAATCTAATCTCGAACATAGTGTATGCAGCGAATGGCAGCTGCGTTGATACGGTGATATGCGATGGCAGGATACTTATGGAGGGCAGGCATGTGGCTGGTGAGGCGGAGATAAAGGAGCAGGCAAGCAAGGTGGCGCAAAAAATCGTGAACGATACCTTACCACAGGATTTGAATTGACAAAATGAGTTCACTCCTTAACTGTTATTGGGTATCTTAATTCATCTCAGCCACCCTTAATATTCCATCACTTCCATTGCGCATCTCGAAAGCGCTACATACGGTGCGAAGTTGCATGTTACCGGTAAAATCATGCGGGGGGCAGGATTCGAACCCGCGAACCCCTTCGGGAGCAGATCTTGAGTCTGCCACCTTTGTCCACTCGGTAACCCCCGCTTCAATATCTACAATTAAGTGGATTGCTTATATTATTAACCTCTCCTCTGGTTTAAAACGTTCTTATTGTTACCTTCATTGCTTTTTATCTTAAATCAAATTCCTTAATAATAAATATGGTGAGAGTGGGATTGCTGATTCACGGACCCGAAGTAATAGATGAGGGCGAGGCTGGTGAAGCAATAGAGCGGTTGAGAGCGGCAGGACTGGAGTTTGAAGCGGCTCTCGGCGGTATAACCGGTAAAACCGCGGTTATTGATGCCAATTTGCAGCAGGAGATAGATATAAGCAAGGATTTGAGACCCTCAGAGGTCATCGTGGATTTCATTAAACGCGGGATAGCGTTCATCATACTGATGAATCACGGTAAGACGGAGGATAGCGGGTTATTGCTTGGTGAGGGCATACTGAGAAACTACCGGGATTCTGATGAGAACTTTTCGTTCGTTCAGCTGGAGTTTTGTAACCGGGTTATCATTCCGTGGATACTGAAGGATGATGATCTGTACAGTGAGATAAGAGCGATTTTCAAAGAGTTTAAAGAGCGGGCAGCCCGTGAACCAATCTCACGCTACGTAAGAGATGCGGGTTTCGAATACAGGGAGATTGGCGGTGTGCATGCAGGCGAGAAGATAGTTGTTAACGGTGTTGTCATAGGTACAACCACCCGAGATGGGAGTGTCACCCTGGTTGCGAAGGATGGTAAGATCGTGGATGCTATTGGTGGTAACCTGATAGAGCACAACCTTGTGAAGTTACCGCCATTAAGCCTTGAGAAGGTGATGATAAAGACCGGGCGTGTAATACGGCGAACGAGCCCGAAGTACATCGGTAATGTGCGTAAGAAAGAGGGTCGCCGTAGAGTTGCCTGCTTATTCTATACGGTTGAGCACTTATTTCCGAAGATGGAGGAGGTGGATATGGACGTTGCTGTGACGATAGGCGATGATACGACGAGCATTGCTGGCGATATACTGAAACGGTTTGGCGTCTGTATAATAGGCATAACCGATGGTGATGCAGATGGACTTATTGAGGGCATAGGTGACGGTGCACTCCACAGGTATGCGAAATTCCTGCCCGCTGGTTCTATGGTGATACGATTGAAGCCGGAACGTGATGATATAGTGGGTGAGCGTATAAGAGAGGAAATATTCGATGGTCGTGATGAAATAGAACTGGAAGGAGAGGTAGAACAGCAGATAGAGAAGCTGAAGCAGCGTATCCTGGCGATAGCGGGCGATGATATTATCGGGGTATTGAGCTCATAGTTCTCCCACACAAATATATACTGCGATACTTTTATAAGAGATAAAAGAAAGAGCAATAGGAGGTGCGAAAGTGGAGAGATGAGAATCGTGACCATAATCGTGCTGGTAGTGGTTGCGTTATTCATACTGCTGCCCATTCTGTCCGGGAATGCGCGCATACCGGCAAGCATGTCGGCTACTGAAATAGGGCACTTTATCGGCGGATTTGCAGGTTACTGGATAGATGCGATAAAGAGCGCTTTTTCTGCTCTCTGACAGTGTTAAGTTGAAGGAGAGAAAATGAAGCTGAGCAGTCCGATGGATGTCTGGAAGTATTTACCGGGGACGAACTGCCGTGAATGCGGTGAGAAGACCTGCCTGGCATTTGCATCCCTTCTTCTGGATCGAAAGAGGAACTTGAGCGAGTGCCCTCTGCTATCAGACCCAAAATACGCGGATAAGGGTAAGAAACTGCAGGAGTTATTAGCGCCGGAGGTACATGAAGTTGAGATAGGTGTGGGGGCTAACGCGATGGTAATAGGAGGCGAGGATGTCCTGCACCGGCATGAACTCACGTTCTTCAATCGAACCGCACTCGTTTATGACGTCTGGGACACGATGGACGAGGATGATCTGAGGGCGCGAGTACGGGAGATAGCAGGCTGGAGGAAGTTCTATGTGGGTGAGTTCCTGAAACTGGATGGAATTGCTGTTCGTGCAGTTTCGGGTGATCTGCAGCGGTACAGAGCGTGTGTGAAGTATGTATCAGAAGAGACGGATTTACCACTGGTGCTATGCTCATTTGAGCCTGAGACGCTGGAAGTGGGCTTGAAAGAGGTTTCGGACAGGAAACCACTCCTGTATGCCGCAAATGAGTCTAACTGGCGTGAGTTACTGCGGATGGCGAAGCAATATCACGTGCCGGTTACACTCTCATCGCCCGATCTTGACATGCTTACCAGAATGGCGTTGACATTCTCACAGGCGGGTCTTGAAGATCTGGTGCTCGACCCACGAACATATCCGGCAGGAGAAGGACTCAAGGGCTCGTTCGAGCGATTCATAAAACTCAGACGTGCCGCAATCGGCGATGGTAACAGAGCAGTTGCTCATCCGTTACTCGCTGTGCCAATGACCGCGTGGATGGTGCATGACGATGCACTGTATGCATCTTACTGGGAGGCGATGATAGCGTGTTTATTCATCATAAGATACGCCGATATAATGATAATGCATTCGATAGAGCCACATGCATTGATAACCGAGCGGACGCTGGTGGATAACATCTATACCGATCCGAGACGACCGGTGAGCGTAGAGCCGGGTATACGAGAAATAGGCAATCCAGACCCCGAATCGCCACTCTTTGTCACCACTAACTTCGCCCTGACCTATTACACCGTGGAGAGCGACATCACATCAAATAAGATAGATTCTTACCTGATGGTCGTGGATACAGAGGGTCTGGGTGTGGAGTCAGCAGTTGCGGGCGGGCAACTCACAGCAGATCTGATAAAAGATACATTAGAGCGGTACGAAGCGGATAAGAAGGTCAAGCATAAGACCATGATTATACCAGGACTCGCAGCTCGAATGTCGGGTGAGACGGAAGATGTCACGGGCTGGACAGTGCTCGTGGGTCCGAGAGACAGTGGCAGGATACCGGGCTGGATGAAGGATAACTGGCCACCTGAAAAGGTTGCTTAAATCCAATCTCAGTAGAGTGCGCCCTTGTTTCTCCCTCCCCTATCAAATCCGCTATGTTTAATATTAATAACATAAATTAAAAAAAACAAAAATTATATTTATAATATCAAAAGTATTATTTACAGATTGATACGGGATCGCTTGCGGGTATGGTCAGATAAGAAGATGCGGGAATCAGATGCAGAGGAAGGGGATGTTTAAATGGATACAGACTTAGCGAAAAGTGGGGGAATAAAAGGGGCGAAAATAGAAAGAAGACACGTACTGGCTGGTTTAATCTGTACATCAATTGTAATACTTGCATGTTGTGCAATTGAAGGGAAGGTGGGAGAACCCACGGTAGATATACAAATAGGAGTGTGTGAGGATGATGTGTCTGTTCTAACCATTGATTTCTTTATCACCAACACCAATCAAAGGGAAGCCACATTAACAGATTTTGAGTATTATGTTTTCTTAGATGGTGTCCAGGCGTGGCATCAAGCAGGAATAGAGGAGACAATCGCGCCTCTCAAACACATGGAGTCTGTAACTATAAAAAGGAATTTTTCCATTCCCCGGGGTGAGCTTTTGAAGCATTTCTTAAGTGAGGGTCTTAACGTTACGGTAAATGGTTCGTTATCGGCGGAAGTTAGCTCATGGTCTTATGAGGTCGCCTTTGAAAACACCACTGCCATTCATATAGAGCCGGATGAAGGGGCTAAACAGGCTACATGCCCTGATATTACGGGTATAGAGCTGGAAACGAGAGAATCGGGGATTAATATGAGTGTTATTATTAACAATCCTAACCCGACAGCTATTTATTTTGAGGAATTTGATTATGATATCTATTTCAAGAAGGAAGGGGAGTGGAAGAGTTTATATCCAGGTGGGGTCTTTGGTTATCGCCACCTCATTGACCCAATGGAGACCTACAGAGGAAATGTGGAGGTCGAGATATCAGAAAACGAGCTTCAATACCTCAAACAGAGCACGAGGGAAATAAAAATCGAGGGAACTCTGTTCTCGTACCCCAGGGCGAGGGGGTGGAGTCCCGTTTATTTTGAGTCCCCTGTTGAAGAAGTAATTACAATGATAGACGGTTCGGGTGCAATAGGCGAAGCTGTGACAACGCCTACACCCTCTCTTACCCCGAAGCCGGAGGAAGAGCCAGCACCTGTGACAACCACACTGGACCTTGAAGTAGAGGTGAATACAACAGGTGACGCTTTATTTAAACTTACGGAGCAGTTTCCTGCTGGCGAGTTATACGTGAGTTTTAAGAACAATTATAGCTCGGTGAGAAGCGCCAGTTATATCTGCTCTATCTTCGGTGAGAAGGAGGTAAAGGAAATCAAAGACGAATTTGATGATAAAAAGTATATTTATAAAGCGGAGTTCAGGGTTCCAGGCTTCGCAACGAAGAGAGGTGACGTGTGGAGCAGCACGGAAATAAGTCTACAACGCCCTGTAAACAGTATAAGAATAACATTGCCGGCGGGTTACGAGATAGAAAAGCCTGAAGATGCAATTGTAACAAAGAACGTATGTGAATGGAGTTCTATCTCCACTATTCCATCAATCGAGTATAAAGAACCTCCATCAGAGCCGATAATAGATATGGGTGCGGTGGGGGAAAAGTTTAAATCCCTTGCACAGACCGTGATATTGTATATTTCAGAATGGCTAATATACCCGGTGATAATCATCTTATTTATTTTAATTGCGTGGAGTTTGATAGCACTTGGCGGGTTTATTTATGAATGGCATGCGAGGAACCGTGATTTCGCATCGCTGGAACGAGGTGCATTTAAAGCGAGGACGCTACTGAGAGCGAATGAATTAGAGGATGCATTTGATATACTCAGCAAATCATGTTCAAATAAGTTCGTGCATGAGTTCCTCAGTAGATTAGCGGGCTTTGCGAGGGTGTTCAGGAGTAAGAAGCTCATGGAAATTAAGGTGGAGAAGTTAATGCAGGATTTAGAGACCGAGATGGCGGAAAGGCTGGAGAAGTCGAGATTTGTGACCCGTGCGGGTCCTATGCTCGGTCTGATGGGCACGCTGATACCGATGGGACCTGCGCTGCTTGCGCTCGCGGGTGGCGAACTTGAGATCTTAGCTAAAAATTTGATCATCGCATTCGGGACAACGGTTCTCGGATTGGCGACCGGGCTGGTCGGGCATACGATTTCAATGGTCCGGAGCAGGTGGTATGAGCAGGATATGAGCGATATGGAGTATTTAGCGGAGATTCTGTTTGGTGAGGTGGAGGAGGGTCTGGAGTGGGTGATGGATGAGGAGGAGGTAGAAGCCCGCTCAGGAAATACCTGAATGAGGCGAGGGGTTGGAAAAAGGAAGTTGAGTGGTGTTTTGGGAAGAAGTAGAAAGGAAGGCGAAGATAAAATGAGGGGAATGGAAAGAGGAAAAAGAAGGAGGTGATAAGAGGGGCGCAAAGATGAAAAAAATTATTGGCGGTTATGAAAAGCGCATCGCAAGAGAGGAAACATTTACAACTGAGAATCAGGGTGAGGAATGTGTAGTTACCGGGGTTGTTCTGATAAAAGTTCCATGAACGCAACTTTTTCAAACAATAACCATGCGGATATCAGCGAAATTTAGTGGACTTATTGGTGTAGTCCGGCATTTTAAGAGGTGATAAAGGTAAACAGTTGACAGAACGAGTTATCCTGATAACAACAGCAATCCTGTTTCGTGTTTCCCCATCCTTGTGATACCTCCTTCCACAATTCTTGCTTTTCCCTTCAATCAAACTTTAGAAAAGTTTGATCAAAACGCTTCGCAGTCCACATAAACATGTTCAATTTTATCCCCTATTCCTAATTTTTGGATGGGTTTCTTTCTCATTTTGCATCCTTCATCTGTAAATTCCGCTTCCAGCTGTAATCCCAATTTCCCTGCAACTTTCTTGAAATAGCCGTTTATGCATCCGCCACAGTGCTTGTTATTGGACACAAAAACCCGGATTGCGATTCCATATGCGCTGCTATCGCTTATGCATACTTCAAGAATATCATGGATAAGCATTATCGGTATATCCCGGCGAGAGCGGGCAGTTTGAATAGCGAGACGCAATTCGTGCTCGAACGCTTCGGTATCGAATGCCCGATAGAGATAGAGAGCCTTGCACCCGTGGCGAGCGATATGGAACTGAAGAAGCCCATCGTGGCATTCCCGCACGATTCGCTCCGGTATGTCGCTTCCCTGATGAAGCAGAAGAACATCCGCACGGTACCTGTGGTGGATGCGAGCAGGAAGTCATCGAACTGGCGTCGAAGAAGGGGACTCTCATCATCTCCTCGCCCCATGACACCTTCACCACCGCGAAATTACTCGATTTATCCATGCGTAAAGCTAAACGATATGACCTGCTCGCTTTTCTCATCACCAATCCATTGAAGAAGGGTGAGAAGGTACTTGTTAAGGTGGACAAGCAGATAATCGAGCGGGCATTCGAGGTGGAAGTGGAGGATGATGAATACCTCCTCCCGGGTACAATGTCACGTAAGAAGGATTTTATACCTGCGATAGGATATTTCTGCTCCACCTCTGACTGAATCTCTTTGTTTTCGCGGTTATCCCTCCACCATTCAGTATATAATAAATCTTAATCCTCAACTTTCTTCTCACGCTTCACCGTTATCGGTATAACGCCCTTCTCAAATTCCTCCATCGCTATATCTATGGGGTCTATCTTGTC
>JAODGP010000057.1 GCA_025464345.1 Methanosarcinales archaeon
CGTGGCTATCGGTATTTTTCCATTTTTCATCAGGTGCAGGATATGGGACTATTATAACTGCCTGCGTGGCGGGTATCGCAGCAAACACAGAGACAATTATTATCACTGTCACCACTATCGCCATCCTTTTATCGCTTCTCATTTTTGGTTTTTTTCACCTCCTTCTTCTTTATTTTGACAGGCGGATATATATAACTTTCGGTCCGCGGAATCACGGGCATAGCATGCACCCGCACCTTTTGCGTTGAATGCCGCATTATCATATGAAATGAGGGTGATCGCTTTTTATCTTTCAGGCTCTACATTACATGGGACAGACTATGGAGGGTAAAGGATGGAGCTGGGTGATGCGTTTATAATCACTGCCGCCGTTCTGCTATTACTCGATTTTGCTATCCTGCGGTTGATAGCCAGAACGAAGCGCGTTTTCTTTGTGCTTGCATGTGTGCTGGTAGTTGCCGCATACTTCAGACTTACCATGGCGTTCATCAATGATCTCTTCATGCTGGCAGAGGTCTATTATTACAGCTCTTCCGGGCTTGATATTGCTTATAAGCTCGGTGGTCCCTGGATAGGCAGCAGTGGCTCGATGCTCTTTATCGCTTTCCTCTTCTCTATCGCATATCTCATATATCGTGTGCATGGTGATGAAGAGAAGTTCCACATAGCTGCATACCGTATACTGGACATCATATTGATCTCACTGCTCGTCATCACCATATTGAAGAGCCCGTTTGAAGTCCTGCCGGTGAGACCACCTGATGGTGCGGGTCTCAATCCACTGCTACAGACATTCTGGGTGCTTGTGCATCCGCCGATAGTATTCATGGGCTATGTATTCGTATTCTTCGCATGTGCGTTCACACTCGCCGGTATGGAATGTGGAGAGCGGCGTTTGAATCTCAATGTTATATATGCTGCGTGGCTCTTCCTCGCTCTCGGGATAGCACTTGGCGGCTGGTGGTCGTACGAGGTACTGGGCTGGGGCGGCTACTGGGCGTGGGATCCCGTGGAGACCGCTTCTTTACTGCCATGGCTCGCTCTATCCGCTTACTTCCATCTGCCCGGGGGCATGCGTAAAGACCAGATGAAGGAGTTCACACTTATAATCACATTCTTCATGGTCATCTTTGCGACCGCGCTTACCCGTGGCGGATTGCTGGAATCGGTTCACGCATTCGGTGAATCGCCGGTGGGACCCGCACTGCTTGTATTTGCACTTGGTATCGTGATTTACTTCTTCTACCTTGCATTCCGAACAGGTAAGCCTGTTTATGTTCCGGAAGTTGATATCACATCACTGAGATCCATCTCCATCTTCGGTGCGTTCTGGTCGTTGATGTTCCTCATGATTATATGCTTCATGGGCGATCTCGCACCGATAATAGGTGGTGCACTGGGTGGTGCACAAATGACGACGACACCGGAATTTTATAACCGCTGGTGCTATCCCTTCACACTCGCATTCGTCGCCGCTCTTACAGGCTGCAGCATGAATGTAAAGGTAAGGCATTATGCCTTTTTGATCCTCTCACTACTGGTAACGGGCGTGGTTCTCGTGATACTGCGAGTCCCAACGCCGAACTGGATGGCTAATTTCGGACTGCCTCTCCTGTTTGCTGCCGGTTTCGCCCTGATTTACCAGCTCGTTTCCGCTTTTCGTACCAGCAGGAGATGGTATATCTGTGGCAGGGCATTGCTACACATCGCACTGATCATCATACTGATAGGTGTATTCATCAGTTCGACTGCGGAGACCGAGAGCGGTAATATAATAGCGGAGCCGGACTCGGTGGTTAATGCCATGGGTGTGAAATTAAACCTTGAGAACTGCACGATACATCCAGGTAGGGGTCGTGTCTATGCCCGGACACAGCATTTCTTCACCCTGCCTGAATATTCAAGCCTGAATGTGGACGTCTCTATAACCGACGGCACTGAGGTATATAACGGCAACATGGCAATGTATTACTACACAAATTACGGTATCATGTCAAAGCCACTGATTATATCCACGCTGCGAGGTGACCTCTACGTATTCATGCAACATACGAATTCCAGCTATAGCGCACTATTTTATGCACTTATGGGCAGAGAGCATCAGCCAGAAGACTTCATTATAAGAGTGAAGCGTGTACCTGTGGTATGGCTCGTATGGCTCGGTATAATAATGATGGCGCTGAGTATGGTAATATTGATCTGTGAAGAAGCGAGGAAAAAATAGGATATCCGGAGAATTCTACGGGTGTTTCTCCGGTGGATGGCAGGCTTTACAGGTCTCTTCTTTTACATCTATATCATGCTCGCTATGACATGCCACACACTCTCGCTCCTCAAAATCGGGACTCCAGTATCCATGGTATTCCGCGACCTTATGACCTGCGTGTAGAATAGTACCGTGGCACTTAAAACAGGATATCTCAGGGTCTGAGATCCTCACCGATGGTTGCTTCCGGGTACTGTGGCATCTCATACAGGCTTCGGTCTTCGTGAGAGCCTCGGTAGTGGGTGGTTTCCGTTCGAGTTCCTCTGCCATATCACTATAAATCTCATCTAAAGCCTTACCCTCGCTCAATCCTTTGCTCATCCCCTCTAAGTGGTGTGTCATCTCCTTTATATACAGGAATATCTCCGGTCCCGTGGATTCATGGCACTTGTGGCAGTCAATACCGGCATGTGGAGAAGCCTGGAGCGAATCATAGAATGGCTTCATCTCGTGGCAGTTCTTGGCACAGCTCTCTGGTTTATGCATCTCCTCCATCATCGTCGGCATTATCGCTGCAGCACCAATGACAAAGCCGAGTGTAACCAGGATAACCACCGCAATAATTACTTTCTCACCCTTCTCCATCTTCGACCCTCCTAACAGCTATATTCGCATTCATTTCTGTTACTCCAGAATCACGATTCTCAGAAATAACATATAAACTTTTCGATTTTTCTATCCCTGTATACATGACGTTACTTCATCGCCGTATTTTAAAATGTGCCCTCCTCTCTCTCACCCCACGACCGGCAGCGCAACCTTAAAGCTCGCACCGCCCATATCGTTATCTTCCACCCATATCTTGCCACCAAGCGAGCGGGTAACGATGTTATAAGCGATGGATAGCCCGAGTCCTGTACCTTCTCCCGCCTCTTTCGTGGTGAAGAACGGTTCAAATATCCTCGTTTTCAGCTCGTCAGGCACGCCATAAGCATTGTCCGCAAATTCAAATACCACATACTCCGCTCCTTCTATCTTCTCTCTTGAAATCCTGCATACCAGCTTCTTCTCGAACTTTACACCTTCTTCCGCCGCAGCTTCGCCTCGCTCATCCAGCGCCTGCCTCGCATTTGTCAGTATGTTCACAAATACCTGCTCCATTTGATTTGGATCCACCATAATAGCGGGTAAATCCTTATCCACACTCCGAGAAACTGATATATTATGCACACGGAACTGTGCACCGAGCAGGATAAAAGCATTGTCCAGCAACTCTTCAGGCTCCACTCTCTTCCATTCCTCTGGCTGGCGTGCAAATGTGCGCATGTGTGTGATAATCCTGTCAATCCGCTTCACATTCTTCAGTATCTCTTCCATATCCCGGGGAAGCATGCTCATGTCAAGACGATCCCGCTCTATATCTCGTAAAGTACTTTCAGCAGCCATAGAAATCACAGATAAAGGCTGATTTATCTCATGAGCCACGCCAGTAGCCATCTCACCGAGAGAAGCCAGTCTACCTGCCTGTATCAGCTGTAGCTCTTTAGCTCTCAGCTCCGTCAGGTCTCTTCCGGTTAAATAAATCCTTTCCTCTCCTTTTGACGTCTTGACCACCGTTCCTGATATGCTCCATGTCAATCTCCCCCTGCCCGGCATATCCACCATCAATTCGCGATTCCTCACACGCCCTTTATCAAATATCTCGGAAATGAGCCGCTTCGTCTCAGCCTCCGGTATGTACTCGTGAATATATCTGCCTGTAATATCCTCGCGACTCCTGCCTGTAAGGTGGAGAAATGCCTCATTCACATCCATTATCTTCCCTTCTTTATCCAGAGTTAGCATGAAGTCCGGCGATGACTCACTCAAATGGCGTACGTAGTCTCGCTCCTCTTCAAGTTCTTTGCTCAGCTTTTGCAGTGACTCTTCCATCCTCTTACGCTCTGTTATATCCCTGAATATCGCTAATTTTGAAATTGTACCGTCAATATTTCTCATAGGCGTCTCAATAATGTCGTAAGTTTTATTCACCCTGTGAGAGAACCATTCCCACCTCACTGTTTTGCCTCTCATCACATCCTGAAGTTTGCATAAAGGACAGGGTTCTTCCCTGCCATGAAACACCTTATAGCAAATATCGCCCACGTGGTCTCCAAGCTCATCCTTCATAACCCTGTTCATGAACTCCACTTTATAATCTCGTGATATGACAGAAACACCATCGGGTATGGTTTCAAATATTGAATGCAATTTGTCACGCTCTCGTTTCATCACTTCCTCCAGTTCTATGCTGCGAAGTGCAAAAGCGATGTCGCTGGCAAGCTCTATGAACAGTGTCCGCTCTTCCTCATCTGCTGTGCACTCTTCAGGAACGGAGACACTCAACAGACCGTATAGCTTGCCGTCGTGTTCCAACCTGAGGGTCATCACCCCCATGCCTTCGTACTTATCCGCAAGCGGGCAGTCAGCACAGGTGGTTCGCGGGTCATGGATGACAGCAACACCCGGTTCGCTCAGCGCTCGCCGGACGCAATAAGGCTGCTCGCCTCGCTTCAGCCGCTCTATCATCGGCATGAAGGCATCACCCCAACCTGCTTCTTTGCTCTTTACAGGCTTACCTGCTTCATCCAGCAGAACAATCCATGCTTTACGATAGCCACGGATCTCCACGAGTAATTCACAGGCGCCCTTAAGCAGCCGCTCACAGTCCTTCTCCATGGCTATTAGTTGATTGACCTTCCGTATTGACCGGAGAACGGCATTGAGATGCGTTATCTTCGCCTCCACCCTGCCAATCATCTCACTCACCATGGCAACCACACCGGCTATAACGATAAACATCACAGCACGGAGATAATCGTCTGGTGCCACAGGTGGCGCTCTAACAAAGATATTGCTGAAGATCAGCAATATCGCCAGGAATATCGCCACCACCATGCCTTTTCTACGCCACCACAGAGCTGCTAAGATGATCGGGATGTAAAAGAAGTGAGTGAAAACCCTGCCGTAGTCAAGTATCGCATGGAAATAATAAGTGAGCGCGCAAGCGCCTGCTAAGAGGACAAGCATCACGATAATTTTGTATCCCTCTTTTTGCTCGTTCATTTCACTCTGCTTCATAACAATTATGAAAAGTTCTCAAATACTATTTTATAGCCATTACATATATCCCTATTGCTATTAGTAAAAGACGGAGGATAATGAGCATGGCAAAAGCGAATGGTTTTCCGGTATGTTGCTATTGCGGCGCCTGTGCTGCGTTCATACCAGACTTTGAGAAGTACAGGGAGGAAGAAGTTGTATGGGATAAAGGTTGCGGTGGTTCGGCAGGTTTCTGCTTCAGTTTCTGTCCGCGCTCATTCGCAGCCTGCCGGCTGTGCGAGGAGGAATGTCCGAGGAAAGATTATGGTGTGTGTGATTTCAGTCCGAACACGTCATCACCGGAGAGGCGAATTCTGGCATATTATGAGGATATACTGATAGCAAGGTCTAAAGATGAGACTTTGAGAGGTGGAGCTGATGGTAGTGCCGTAACGGCGATACTCTGTAAAGCACTGGAGGAAGGCTTTATAGACGCTGCTGTTATTGCCATACGGACTGAGAACTGGCGAGCCGAACCTTTTGTCGCCACCACACCGGAAGAAGTATTGCGGGGTGCGGGTCCAAAATACACGGTCTGTCCTTCGGTTCTGGGCTTATGGGAAGCGATAGACCGTGGCTATGAGAACATCGCAATGGTCGGTACAGGATGCAATATAGAGGCAGTGAGACGGCTCCAGGCATTGCGCATGCCCACTCTGGAGCTTGACCGCGTGAAGGTCCTGATCGGGCTCTTTGGCACTGAAACGTTCTGGCATCGCGAGCTCGTCCGGTTTCTCGCAGAACGAGATATAGATATCAGGGATGTAGAGAAGTTCTATGTTACGAAAGGCAACTTCATGGTGGTCACAAAGGATTCGGAGTTCAGCATCCCTACGGGGGAACTGGATGCCTGTGTGCGTGATACTTGCCGGCTGTGCGAAGATTTCACCGCTCAGCTTGCGGATGTCTCCGCAGGCTCTTCTGGCTCGCCCGAAGGCTGGTCTTCATTGATTGTTCGTACACAGGCGGGCAGAGAGCTGTTGAAAATCGCGGATGCCGCAATAGAGACGAAGCCGATGGACGAAGCGGGGATAAACAGGATAAAACGATTCGCTTTTAAGAAGAAGATGGTGAATTATGGTCATATAATGGACCAGATGAGAGTTTGTGCCGCGTGCTTGACGAATCCGTATTCTTTTACATTGCAAAGAGGTGATTGAAATGGGAGATATATATGCAAATGCGAGGTCTACCACGGGTACGTCCGTGCGGAGGCGAGACGTGAACACACTGAGCGGGATGTGTCCGATATGTGTGAAGGAGTGTACAGTGCTATGCGAGATAGGTAAGAGTGCGTTCAGGGGCAGAGAGGTGTTGTATCCTGAGCCTGAGCAATTTGGCTGGAGTACAGCCGCATCAAATAAGGATTACGGGCTCGATTGGTCACATTTCAATATCCTCTCGCGGCTGCGTGGCGCGGAAGGCATAGAACCCAGTTCAGATGTAGCGCTCTTCACCAATGTGGACATAGAAACGAAGATAGGGGGGATCCCACTGAAGCTGCCACTCGCTATCGGCGCGTTTGGCTCCACCGATGTGGGTAAGAACAACTGGGATGCACTTGCTATCGGCGCTGCACTCTCAGGGATAATAATAATCATCGGTGAGAACGTCTGCGGTGTGGATCACGAATCGGTATTCACGAACGGCAAAGTGACGAAATCGCCGGAGATGGAACGGCGGGTCAGACTCTTCAAGGAGTACTGGGATGGTAAATACGGCGATGTCGCAGTGCAGACGAACGTAGAAGACCAGCGATTTGGTGTGGATGAGTACGTGATCTCAAAGCTGGAAGTGAACATAGTGGAACGGAAATGGGGGCAGGGAGCGAAGGCGATAGGCGGTGAGATACGTGTATCCTCGCTGGAAAGGGCACTGGAACTGAAGAGAAGGGGTTATGTCGTGCAGCCGGACCCTGAGGATGCTGCTGTTCAGGAAGCATTTAAGGACGGGCTGTTCAGGACTTTTGAACGCCACAGCCGTGTGGGCTTCCCGGAGGAGCGTGGCTTTGTCGAGGATGTCGAATGGCTACGCAGCGCAGGTGCGAAATACGTGACGATAAAAACGGGTGCTTACCGCCCCGTGGATGTGGCATGGACGATGAAAGTCGCTTCTGAGGCGAAGGTTGATTACATAACGTTTGATGGTGCCGGCGGTGGCACGGGAATGAGTCCCGTACCGATGATGAACGAGATGAGCACCCCCACCGTTTATTTAGAAGCGCAGATACTCAGGTGCGCGAGGATACTGGAGCGTGCGGGCAAGTACGTGCCCGATATAAGCATGGCTGGGGGGTTCGTAAACGAGACGCAGATGCTCAAAGCGATAGCACTCAGCAATTTCGGCGGTAACAATGGCAGAGGTCCATTCGTCAGGACGATCACAATGGCACGATCTCCATTAACGGCAGCGATGAAGTCGCTATATTTCACCGAACTCGCAGAGAAGAACAGATTGCCACGTGATTTCGTACACAAGTACGGTAACACGCCTGAAC
>JAODGP010000006.1 GCA_025464345.1 Methanosarcinales archaeon
ATCCTCACGGAATCATCGCATTGGTGTGGTGCGGTATCGTTTCTATACCAGAGCCAGGACTCTCGCCCTATGCCATCTCGGCATTCGTGTCTTTAATGGTGGGGGGACTTTCCTCAGCCTTCTACTGAAGACCGGCAGCTGCCCTTCCTCTCTCCTCCACTATAATATTGATTCAGGCATAAATATTGATTCAGGCATAAATAAACCAACAAAACGAAAAAGAAAAAAAGAAGAAGAGAAATTGATCAGCCGATGATTGGTATGAGACCCTCAGCAGTCCTGTTCAATTTCCTGTTGTTCATAGCTGCCCTGCTGTATACACCACCGATCTCCCATCGCGGTTCCACACCGGTAAGTATCGCAGTCACTCTCACCCGCCCATCGAACTCATTACTTATGCGTGCACCCCATATCACGTTCGCGTCTGGATTCAGGTCGTATGTGAGTAACTCCACGATATCGTTCGCCTCTTTCAACTGCAGGTCTTCACCACCGGTGATGTGGATAAGTGCGCCATTCGCACCCTTATAGTCAACTTCCAGCAATGGATGATCGAGTGCATCAGAGACAACAGCTTCTGGCTTGTTATCCGTCCTCGTCGTCTCTCCTACGAGCATTACCGCAACACCGCCTTCTGACATCACCGCAGTCAGGTCTGCGAAATCGAGGTTCACGAGCGAGGGCTTCGCTATCGTCTCTGCAATACCCTGAATCGTCGTCGCAATTAGCATGTCCATCACCTTGAACGCCTCATTTACTGGCTTATCACCCGCATGTTTCAGTAGTTTGTCGTTCTCGAGCACGATAACGGTATCCGTCGTCTTCCTCAGCTCTTCTATACCCTCCACCGCCTTTATTCTCCGCCTGCGCTCGGCAGCGAAGGGGAATGATACCATGGCGACGACAATTGCACCCTCCTCTTTTGCTATCTCCCCAACAACAGGCGCTGCACCTGTACCTGTACCACCGCCCATGCCCGCGGTCAGGAACACGAAGTTCTTACCCCTGAGCAATGCCCTTATCTCCTCTTTGTCCATCTCCGCAGCTTTCCTGCCTGTTTCTGGCGAACCGCCCGCACCCAGACCATGAGTAAGCGATTTCCCGATCAATAGCTTCTTTTTGCATTTTATAGTATCCAGATGCAGTTTGTCGGTATTTATCGCTATCCTGTCCACACCTTCAAGCCCGCCAAGCATCTCCAGCCGGTTCATGGAGTTGTTACCGCCACCACCGACGCCAACGATGGCGAGCTTTGGCACGCCAAACAATTCGTCTTCCCCTGTTCCCGCTTCAGATACATATTCCTCCATCTTCTTTTCACCTTCTTCCATTTTTTCCCAACGTGAAATTCTAAAGAAAGAATGGGTATATAAAATTTTCCATCATTAAAAATCTTTTGCCACTCCGGTCCTTTTACACACCCAGGCTAAATATTATTACATGGATACGAGCGAGTATAAACAGTGCATAATCATAAGAGCGGATTTGAAGCTGTCGAGGGGTAAGGCTGCCGTGCAGGCTGCTCACGCATCACTGCTTAGCTATGAACACGCACCGCCACGTGATAGGGCGCGATGGAAGGCACAGGGGCAGAAGAAGGTAGTACTCAGGGTGAACAGTCTGAAAGAACTGTATGAATTGAAGGAAATGGCAGATAAGCTTAGCTTACCCAGTGCGATCGTTGAAGATGCAGGGCTGACCGAAGTTCCACCCGGAACTGTGACTGCTCTCGGGATAGGACCCGCAAGTGCGGATAAGATAGACACGATTACAAAGGATCTGAAGCTGCTGTGAATGCATGCGGCTTACCATTTATGATCGTGTACCTGACCGTACCGGGGAATTCATAGCCCTCAAACGGGGACCACCCGCACTTTGTTCTCAATTGCTCTGCTCTGATTTTTACACGCTTGCGCTCTAAAATCGTCAGATTTGCACGCTTGCCCTCTTCTATATCGCCTCTGTCCGTGAGTGCGAGGAACTTCGCGGGGTTGTGTGCGCATGTCATCGCTATCAGTGAGGGGTGCACACCCTGGCTGTATATAAGCCATGCAACGAAATTACCGAAGGTATCGAGGTTTGGTACACCGGCAGGCGCTTCTTCAAGCGCTTTTTCCTCACGTGTGTGGGGTGCATGATCACTCACGAGGAAGTCTATCTCGCCTCGTCTGAATGCATATAGCAGTAGACGCCGATCTAATTCAGTCCTGAGTGGCGGATTGGTCTTCAAAAGCCCTTTACGCATCTTCAGGTCGTCGAGGGTAAAGAAGAGATGATGTGGCGTCACCTCACAGTGGATACCCCCACTCTTTATCATCGCCAGGGAGTCGTAGACGGAGATGTGAGCTATGTTGATCGTGCGAGAACAGGCACAGGCAAGAACTCTTCTTATCGCTATTAACTCAGCCTGAGCGGGTCGGCGCAGCCATGAATCCGCCGGTGAGCCTGGTTCCCTCGCTATACTATCTATGAGTGCCTGATCCTCACAATGTACCACAAGTGGTCTGGATCCAACCGCTCTGATCGCCTCTGGTAACCGCTCAGTACTTATGCGTAATGAATCACTGAGGAAGATCTTGTAGCCTATCGCTTCTTTACCCATATCTGCCACCTCTTTCAGGTTGGAATCGGTAACCAGACCATAGAAGACTATGTCAACCCTGGCTTTCTGCCGAGCAAGCTCTTTCCTGGCGCGCAATCGCATGGCGTTTATACCTGGTAGCGGTGTATTTGGCATGTCCGCAACGGTGGTTACACCACCATGAAGAGCGGCATCGGTGCCAGACCTGAAATCTTCCTTGTAATTCCATCTCCCGCTACTGTCCTCCCTCAGATGCGCATGCAGGTCAATAAAGCCGGGGAATACCAGGCAGTGGGGTGTTTTTAGCGTATCCTCACCTTTCAAGCCCTGCTTCTTTATCTCTGTTATGAACGCGCCATCTATTCCTATCTGGACGTTGTTATACACTGCCCATGAATTTACTACTCTGCCCTCAACCACCAGATCATGACGCATCACTTTAAATAGAGAGATATAGAAAATGAATATTATGTTCCCGAATAAAAGGATTCAGGGCATGATAGGGAAGAAGGTACACATAGAGATGAAGGGCGAGAAGAGCGTACTTGAGGGCATACTGAGGAGCGTGGACGATTACCTGAATCTCCATATGAGCGCGGTGAACGAGCTTCAGAATGGCGAGAGGAAGCGGATACTCGGATCCGTGGTCGTGCGGGGTAATAATGTGGTACTTATAAACCCCATGAAGGAATGAGCGAACTGTTGAAGCACAGGAAGGTAGGGATCATCGGTATCGGTAACATAGGTGCTTCCATTCTTCGTGGTCTGCTGGCGACGATGAAAGAGGGGCGGTTCCTGATAGCAGATGTGAGGCGTGAGAGTCTGGATGCGTTCGCAGATGATCCGCGAGTGGTACCATGCGATAGCAATAAACAACTGGCGAGCGAGTCAGATGTGCTGATACTGGCAGTCAAGCCAGGGGATGTGAGCGCTGTTTTAGAAGAGATAGCACCGGTTATACGCGATAAGCTATTGATATCGGTGGCTGCCGGTGTTACGACCGAAGAACTGGAACGATACGTGAGTAGAGTGATTCGGGTAATGCCCAACCTGGGTGCGAGAGTTGGTGAATCGGTATCCGCGCTATGTGGTGGGCGTAATGCCGTAGCGGAAGATGTGGCACTCGCTGATGAGATTTTAAGTGCTATTGGCTCTGTATATCATGTGAAGGAGAGTGATATGGATATAATAACCGGGCTGAGTGGTAGTGGTATCGCATTCTTCGCGGAGGTGATAGATGCTATGGCGGATGCCGGTGTGCATGAGGGTTTACCACGTGATCAGGCACTGGCTATTGCTGCGAAGACCGCACTTGGTGCGGCACGACTGGTCATTTCGGGCGATAAACCAGCAATGATAAAAGCAATGACTGCGTCACCGGGCGGCACGACGATAAGAGGCTTGTATGCAATGGAATCGCGTGCGGTACGAGCGGCGATGATGGATGCAGTGATAGAAGCCACGAAACGAAGTAGAGAGCTGAGGTAGCGATGAAGAACGATCTGATCACGCGGGTGATAGATATATTGAAGGCTGCTGGCTTCGTATTATCCAGCAGATGCAGGGCGAGGAGTTTTGATCTGGCTGCGCGGCGGGGTGATCTGATCCTGCTGGCGAAGGTACTCTATAACATAGACAGTTTGAGCGATGAGATAGCGAGGAGTATAAAACGAGCAGCGTTCTCTTTGCTCGCTTCTCCGGTCGTCGTGGGTGAGAAGAAGGGCAACTTCTTCCTGGAGGATGATGTCGTTTATCACAGGCATGGTATACCGGCGATAAATACCAATACACTCTATGATTACTTCATTGCGGGTGTGCGTCCTTACGTATATTCAGCCAGCGGGGGGCTATATGTGAATATAAACGGTGAGTCAATGCGGTTAGCGAGGGAGAAGAAGGCGCTATCGCTCGGTGATATAGCATCTTACATAGGCGTTTCCAGGCGGAGTGTGAG
>JAODGP010000058.1 GCA_025464345.1 Methanosarcinales archaeon
CCCGATTCAGCACAATCCTCACACGCAGGATTCCTCTCAATCGTAAACTCCTCCATTCTTGCATCCAGTCCATCCCAGACCAAAAGCCTGTTTGTTAACAGTTCCCCCACACCCACTATATATTTCACCACTTCCGTCGCCTGGATACATCCTATCACACCGCACGTAGCACCTATTACAGGGAAGTTTTCCGGTGCTGGTGCTTCCGGGAATATGCACCTCAGACAGGCGGTCTCACCCGGTATTATCGTGGTCACCTGACCTTCAAATCCATACACGCAAACGATTCGGCTTTCTCTCGCCCTATGTCCTTATCCCAGTGCAATATCTGGCGATTCAGATTGCTCAACTCTACCACATCGTGGTCAACGACCCTTATCCTCCCAACGCCCGCAACCGTCAGATAAGCTGCCGAGACAGAACCGAGCCCGCCAGCACCGGCGATTATGACCTTCGCTCTTCTGAGCTTTCGCTGACCTTCCTCGCCAAATATCTTTATCTGCCGCTCGTATCTCTTTAAATCACGCTCATCGCCATCCACAACCACATCCATCATAGTAATCCCTTATATAACAATTGTTATAAAGGGTAATAGTTATAATATCCTTTTATAACTGAATACTATTGCCAGATATTCTCATGTAAAAATATCAAAAAGTATTTAATATAGCAATGTTTATAGAAAAGAGTGATAAAAAGGAGGTGAAAAGGGAATGCGAAAAAGAGAGATGCAAGGGAGGAGGGTGAGATAAATGCACATACCTGACGGATTTTTGGACCCATGGATATGCGCTGTGATGTACATCATCTCAGCGGCGGTGATCGGATATTCGGCGCGGAAACTGAAAGGTAAGCTGGAGGGTCCGCAGGTCCCGTTGATCGGTATAGTGGCAGCGGGGATTTTCGCAGCACAGATGTTGAACTGGCCAATTCCTGGTGGGACAAGTGCGCATTTCGTCGGCGGGGCGATTGCGGGAATACTCATGGGACCATACGCTGGCTGTCTGGCAATGGCTTCAGTCCTGACCATTCAGTGCCTGGTGTTTGGGGACGGCGGGATTACCGCACTCGGCGCGAACATCTTCAATATGGCGATAGTGGATGTGTTCGTCGGCTACTGGATCTTCAAAGCACTGCGAGAGCGCAACCGGGATGTGTCACTATTCCTGGCAGGCTGGATCGGGATCTGGCTCGGTGCAATCGCTGCGGGTATCGAGATAGGAGTTTCTTCAATCTTCGCATACGGGCTCACAACCACTGTATCAGTGATGGGCATCTGGCATGGCGTTCTGGGGATCGTCGAGGGTATCATCACCATGCTCGCGGTCAGATTCGTCCTGGTTAGACGACCAGACCTTGTCCCCGTACAAAAGGAGGTGATGGCATAGGCATGGAACTAAAAGAAGAGTTGCGGAAATGGAGGACCGTACTCATCGTTATCGCGGCTATGATACTGGTATCCCCATTTTTTGCGTGGGCAGCGGAGGTCGTGGGCTACGCAGAACCGCTTGAAAACGCTGCTGAACACTTAGGGGCGATAGAACACGAATATGCAATAATCTCAGGGATAATCCCGGATTACACTATCCCGGGGGCTAATCCTTATGCCTCAACGATAGTAGCGGGCATAGTCGGCTGTCTCATCGTTTTGTGTCTCGGCTTTGTGATAGGAAAAGCGCTCGAGGGTAAGTAAATGGTCGAACTCGCTGGTACAATTAAAGTAATCTCGAAACTGCTCAGGGATTTCCTGGTCGCGGAGGAATATGCATATAAGGAGGGTTTCCTCCAGGGTGTGAACCAGAGAGTGAAGCTAATAGGGATATTTCTGCTGATCGTGCTGGCGATTTCGACACAAAATATTTTTTTCCTCCTGCTTCTTCTTTTATTCTCGCTTGCAATGGTTTTACTCTCAAATGTATCATTGAAGATGTATTTTCTGAGATTTGGTTTCATTCCAATGTTTGCTTTCGTCATCGCTCTCCCGTGGATTTTTTTGATGCCCGGTCAACCGGTTTTCTCATTCGTGGGGCTCAACGTCACACTGCCCGGCGTCATGTATGCGACAACATTCACGCTCAGGGTGACGGCATGTGTATCCTGTATTTCTCTTCTATTATTCACCACCAGGGTATCGGATTTGCTCCATACGTTGAGATCGCTGAAGATTCCGGGTCCTATGGTGGATATGCTTGTACTTGTATATCGCTATCTTTTCTCTATTCTATCAGAATTGCACAGAATGCTTTTAGGACGTGAATGCAGGGTGGTTTCTAAGCAACGGCTGCGCGATAAATGGAGCGATGGTGGTAAAGTGGTGGGGAACTTCTTATCGCGGACCTTTTCTCGCGGCGAGAACGTTTATAAGGCGATGAGGGCAAGAGGATATGATGGAACTTTCAAAGCATATCCACGAGAGTATAAAATAGGAGTAAAAAGTATAGTTTTTATGGTTCTTGTGGGAGCGATGGTGGGAATATGGCTCGTGACAAAGTTATAGAAGCGAAGGGGCTAAAATATCGGTATCCAGATGGGACTGTTGGCGTAGAAGAAGTGGATTTCGAGCTGTGGCGTGGCGAGAAGGTCGCAATTATCGGTCCAAATGGCTCAGGGAAGAGCACACTTTTAGAACTACTCGGGGGTTTAATAGAACCCACAGAAGGATATGTCAGGTTCTTTACGAAGGAAACAATAGACCACTACGAATTGAGGAGGCGTGTGGGTGTACTGCTTCAAAATCCAGATGACGTTTTATTCAATCCAACGGTAAGAGAAGACCTGGAGTTTGGACCTGCACAGCTCCAGATACCGAAAGAAGAGTTCGATACGCTAATTGAGAACGTCTCGCAACTTCTCGACCTGCAGCCCTATCTGAATAAGCCCCCTTTCCGGCTGAGCGAGGGGCAGAAACAGAGAGCAGCTCTCGGTAGCGTTTTAACACTGAAGCCAGAAGTTCTTCTCCTGGACGAACCGTTCTCTGCAGTTGATATAGAAACCAAGCAGTCCATGATAAAACATCTAAATCAATTGAATGAGGAAGGGGTTACAATCGTGGTGACGGCACATGACCTCACAACTGTTCCATTAATAGCAGATCGTGTTTATCTTCTAAACAAGAGCGTCATGGCTGAGGGTTCTACCCGTGACATCCTGACAGATGTGGAATTGCTGAAGAACAATGGTCTTGACGTACCACCGCTTGTAGAACTCGGGATCAGGCTTGGAATAAATTTAGTGCCCTTAACCGTGGATGAAGCTGTGGAAAGATTGCGAGAGGAGTTTGATAAAAGCCGTGCAACTCACGCGAGATAATACTGAGCATCCGCTACTGGTGGCTCGTCAGGTGGACTGGTCGTAGGAGTCGCTTCATCAGCATCAACTAAACCGTGCGACT
>JAODGP010000007.1 GCA_025464345.1 Methanosarcinales archaeon
AAGATACTGGATGAGATAAAAGCCAAAATCAACGATACATGGGCGCGCAGGGATGAAATAGACCTGAGCGAGGCAAAAGAGCGAATTCAGCTGGGTCCGCTGGATTTATATACTTATCTTCCAAAGACGAACTGTGGTGAATGTGGTGAGAAGACGTGCATGGCGTTCGCTATGAAGGTTCTCAATGAAGGTAAGAAACTCAGTGATTGCACTGTCCTCGCAGAGGATAAATACAGAGGTGCACGGGATACGCTGGTCTCTCTACTCGAAGCTGCGGGATACGAGGTGTTAGATTACCGATGAAAGAAGGCATCGTCGCCGAAAAGGAGTTGAAAGAAGGAAAATACTTAATGCTGTGGACAACTCTGTACCCAAACGAGACGATTGCAAAGAACGAAACCGAGAAGATGGTGGAGGGTATGCGAAAATGTGGAGGCAGTTGGGCATCTAATCTGAAAGAGGTTACAATCGTCAATAAAAAGATACAAAGCCCTGGCTAAGGGAAGAGTGGTGCATCCCTGAGGTAAGTGCGGAGTTTGTTTGGCAGATGGTACTGGAGTTATATGCACAGCCCTATGACCATCAGAATCCTGTTGTGTGCTTCGATGAACACTCATATCAACTAATAGGCGAGTTCCATTGCGATGCAACCCGGTCATTAAATCTGCCATCATACATCAAGAACAACCCGTGCGTGCCAGAGCTCGTTCTTCTTTATCTCCATCATGTTATATGTGACCGCTTTTATTATGATGCCCGCTTCATGCCTCCCGGGCTCGAACTTCCCGCCACGGCAGACGCCACTTAAGCTGGTTTCATCTATCTTCAGCTCGAATCGCTTGAAGACCAGCGATTCTGATTCAAATAAAAATATCAGTTCATCCAGCCAGTCGAACATCAAACTATACAGATCCTCCGATCTTATCTCCACCGCGCGCTCCTCGCTCTCGTCTATCGCATCTACATCGGTCATAAAGCTATAACATGCGATTGCCGCATTGGCAAATAGCTCCTCCAGCGTCGCTCCCTCTACCTCAAACCCGACATCAGAAGGGTGCTCGATGTATCTTATCTTATCCCGGTCCATCTCCTAATAAACGAACGCGAGCAACTGTCCACCCATGCCCGCTTCTATCGCATCATGATGCGACATCACACCCTTTGAAGTCGTTACTATGAGCATACCGAAATCACGCGCAGGTAAGAACCTCTTCTCCCATTTCTCGTATTCCTTCACACGAACGAAGAACCTTGGTTTGATCGCATTACAATTGTTTATCTTACCCCGGAGCTTCACTTTGAACATGCCGCCTTTACCATCGTCTATATACTCGAACCCCTCTATGTAGCCTCCCTCTTTCATCACGCTCAGTACATTACCGATCAGTTTAGAAACCGGCTTTATTACGCATTCCAGCTTACCCACACGTTCCGTGTTCTTTATATGCGAAAGTGCATCCGCAAGCGTGTCATTCAGTGTCATCTTCAATTATATTTCTTGAAACCTATCTCCCTGGCTATCTCCCGGAAGCACTGCCGGCAGAGGTATATCCCGTATCTGCGAATCAGCCCCCGCTGCCTGCCACATCGCCTGCATGCATTCGCTCCCCTTCCGAATCTCTTATTCCGCTCCATATATGTATAAATAAAATTCAATTATTTAAACACCCTGCCCGCATCCTTAATACAGATGCGATAACGCTGCGAACCGGCTCATCCTCTCTTCAATACAAGCTCTTTGAACAAGTCATACTCACCGCCCTCTTCGCCCAGTTTCTTGAACTCCGCCAACCTGGCTATTATCCCGGGTCGGATGGTCTCGTATTATATCCTCAATAGCACCGGCTATTATGCTGCTCATGTTCCCATCACGAGAGCATCTTCATTGCCATAATAGCCCCTGATTATCCCAAGCAGAGAGAATCCGAGCCGCCGGTAGAACTTCTTAGCCCCTTCATTGCTCATACGCACCTCCACCATTGCACGCCCGCCGGTTCGCTTCAATACCTCATTGACAAGCTCTGTACCTATACCCCTGCGCCTGTACTCGGGTTTTACCGCTATGGAGATTATATGCCCGTCAGGATAGAATATGATGTATGCTACGACCCTGCCATCAACGAGATACACAAGGAAGTTATTCCTGTATGCGGATGCATAATACGAGAGTGTGAACCCACTGTAAGGCGATTTTGGAAAGGCTTCCTGCTCTATCTCCATTATTGCGTCCATGTCCGTCCATTTAAAGCGTCTTATACTGTTCATCGTCCAAAACGACGCTCTCGCCACTGGAAATCGCGGACCGCTCTGAACAGGTCTATCTTACGGAAATTCTGCCAGTTCACGTCCGTGAAGTAGAATTCACTGTATACTGACTGCCATATCAGGAAATCGGTCAAACGTGTAGCACCGGACTTTATGACCAGGTCTGGCTCGGATTTGAATATGAGGTGTGATTCTATCATCTTCTCATCAATGTCCTCAGGTTCTACCTCGCCACGCTCCACTCGCTTCGCTATCGCCCTTATCGCTTTCGCCAGTTCACTCCGCCCACCCATGCCTATTGATACATTTATCCTCCTCACACCACCTTCTCCACAGATGGTTGATGCTGATGGGTCGGTGTATACAGCAACAGATGCATTCTCCCTGCTCAATACGCTGATTATAGCACTCCTGAGATAATCGTATACCGGCAGTTTATTGCCCATCTCGCCCTGTATCACGCTTATATAAACGCTTATGATATCTATATTTAGCTCGTCGCACCACATGATGAACTGTTTCAATCGAGTCAGCCCCTTCGTGGTTGTGTTACTGGCTATGCTACCGTCCGGTAGAAGGTCGCTCTCATTCAGCACGAGAAGAATATGATTCACAGTGATAGGTGATTTCAGGATCACACGCTTCAGTATCTCCTCATATATGACGGTGATGGGACTCAATAACGACATAAGCGCCGGGAGAGGGATTCGAACCCTCGCTCCCCGTGAGGGGAAGTGGGTTAGCAACCCACCGCCTTAGACCACTTGGCTATCCCGACATGTGCATCATTTTAATATTTCACATAGTTCTTTAATTAAAGTTTCGGTGTATCTGCGTGCAGTCAGTGAAGTGTAAATTAGGATAAGAGATGTGGATTCCTGTCGTTGACCCCACGAAATGCATCGGTTGCCATAAATGTGAGGAGGTATGTCCCGAAGGAGCGATAACAGTAGTGGAGAAGAAATCAATCATTGATTATGATTCCTGCACCCTCTGCGGTATCTGTGACCGGGTATGTCAGACGGAGGCATTGAAACTGAAGAATCCCCAGCCACCGGCTGTACCAGAACTGATGTGCATCTCTAAGGAAGAGCTGAAGGTGCTTAAATACGGGCTTAAGATGCTGAGGCGAGAACTGCGCGGATGAACGGATCATTGAAATAGATAACGCATCAGATCCTGCCGGTACGCATTGAGTCGCAACGGGCTCTTACTCGCCGATATTTCGTCAAAAGCAGCGCCACTGTGGCTACGGTTACGTGAATCGTAGATGGCAAATGGAACAGGCTCTCTGGTGTGTACCTGCATGGATGTGGGTGTGTAATGGTCTGGCAATGCCAATACTTTATAATCAGCATATTCAGACTCCAATCCCGTGAGGATTTTACCCACCACGAGCCTGTCGAAGTTCTCTATCGCTTTTACCTTCTGCTCGATGTCACCACTGTGTGCCGCTTCATCCGGCGCCTCCACATGCACCAGTACAAAATCGCTCTGCTCTAAGCTCCGTAATGCGTATTCTGCCTTGCCCTCGTAGTTCGTATCTATGTATCCGGTGGCACCGGGCACATCTATCACATCCATACCCACACATCTCGCCACACCCTTGACCAGATATACGCCCGATATCATTGCTCCAGTTACACCGTACATATCTTCGAACTCGGGCATTAATGGTTTCCTGCCGCCGCTCCACAACCACACCATATTCGCCCTGCTCTTCTTCTCAGCCGCTCTCCGCTCGTTCACTATGTGATGCTCGAGTACCTGCCGTGATCCGAGTATTATATCCCGCAATAATGGGTTCTCAGGTAATTTCGCAGCGATTTCTTCACCAATGATATCATGTGGCGGTGCACCACCATTCACATCCTCGTTCGTATTAAGAACCATTACGTTCCGATAACTGACACCGGGATAGAACCTCACACTCAGTGATTCAAATGCTGCATTGAGTGATTCTATAAGCTCCTTCGCATCTGCATCTGAGATATGCCCCCCGCTGTAATCCACGATTTTACCATCCGAGACTGTTATGAGGTTGCACCTGAATACTATATCCCCGTCACCGAGCGGTATGCCCATCCCGATCGCTTCCAGTGGTCCCCGCCCCGTATAATAGCGCGCGGGATCATAGCCAAGGATGGATAATGTGGCGATATCACTACCTGCGTCCATACCGGGTGGTATCGTCCTCACCAGTCCGCAGATACCTCCGGCTGCAATGGAATCGAGATTTGGCGTATGAGCGATTTGTAAAGCGGTTCTGCCGCCATATTCTGCTATCGGATAATCTGCCATACCATCTCCAATCAAAATCACGTATTTCATCCCTTCCTGCCCGATTATCTTTACTTATTTTTATCGTAATATATTAAGTAGGAGAATGGAGACGGATATACCGCTGCGGGATATAATGGTGCGCGAAGTGGTGACTGGCAGTGAGGATATGAACGTACGAGAGGCAGCGAAGCTGATGAGGAAGTACGATGTGGACAGTATAGTCGTGGTCAATGATGGCGGTCAGCCGGTTGGCATAGTAACCCAGGGCGATATAATCAACGAACTGGTGAACAGGGATACAACGCCGAGTGCGATGAAATTGAAGGAAGTGATGACCACGCCGCTGATAACAGGCTCGCCAAATGACCGACTTTCCGATACCGCGAAGAAGATGGCAGCGGAGAAGATAAGGAAGTTACCGATAATAGAGGATGGGAAACTGGTGGGCATTGTGGCTGATGTTGATATACTCGCAGTTTCTTCGCAGATGAGCTCGATTCTGGCTGATTTGATCGAGATGCATGTGGAGCGTGACATAATGAGCCGTGAGAGCGAAGGAATTGCGCAGGGTATATGTGAGAAATGCGGATGCTTCTCCAATGATCTGGTGATGAAAGACGGACTGATGGTATGCGAGAGCTGCAAGGAGGAGCTTGAGGAAGAGGAAGAATAGGTACTCAGTCCCTTATACCCGCTTTCGTGACCGTGAAGACCGCTTCCGCTTCCGGCAGGCTGGGCGAATCGACCAGTCTCGCTATCCGTTTCTCACCTTTGGATTTACGGAGGTAGATCCTGAAAGTCGCGGTATGCCCGACTATATGACCGCCGATAGGTCTCGTAGGGTCGCCGAAGAACGCATCCGGTCTCACCTGCACCTGGTTCGTTATCATAACCACTGCGTTGTTCAGGTCACCGAACCGCAGAGCATCATGGAGGTGCTTGTTTATCTTCTGCTGACGGTCTGAGAGCGTACCTCTGCCAACATATTCGCTCCTGAAATGAGCCGTAGCGGAATCTATTATCAGTAGCCTGACGGGTTTATCGGTATCACGGAGCTCATCTGCGAGCTCTTTCGCCTTCTCCACCAGTAATATCTGATGATTCGAGTTATAAGCGCGGGCAACATGCACATTCTTCAATACTTCACGGTAATCAAGTCCGAGACCGTCCGCCATATCCTTTATACGCTCTGGTCTGAATGTGTTCTCGGTATCAATCATAATGGCAGAGCCATTCAGACCGCCTTGCTCCTCCGGTAACTGGACATTTACAACAAGCTGATGTGCTATCTGTGTTTTACCGCTACCGAACTCGCCGTAGAACTCGGTCATGGCACATGTCTCAAGTCCACCACCAAGCAGCACGTCCAGCGATTTAGAGCCCGTGGTCAGCTTGCCTATACTCTCACGCCGATCCAGTATCTTCTCTCCCGTCTCGAACCCGCCTATGTCCGCAGCCTCACGTGCTGCATTTATTATCTTCGCAGCCGTTGCCTCTCCTATCTCCGCAGTAGCGACAAGCTCTGCGGGAGATGCCACCGCTATCGCCTCCAGAGTGGTTAAGCCCGCTTCACGCAACTTCTCCGCTATTGCAGGTCCAACTCCTGGCAGATCCTCCAGCTCCACTTCCACCACTTTAAATTTTGTGATTTACTATTATAAATCATAATCAAGAGCAATAAAAGTATATGCCTGGAGGTACTCAAGCTCTCGCGATTTACCAATTATACGTTGCATCAACCGGCAATCCGAATCTCTCCCGTGACATTACCCTATCTTCGTTAGCGGGCTCCGTGCCATGCGGTATAACCTGCATTTTGTCCGGGGTTACACCGCCCGGATACTATTCGTGTACAGCAACACCGTTCGGGATTGACAGGTCATCTCTTAATATTGAGCATGCGAATGGCGAGCAAAGCTGCATTCTCTCCATTATCTATACCCACAACCGCTACCGGAACACCGGAAGGCATCTGTACCATGGAGAGCAGAGCATCTATACCCAGCAGCCTGCCACTCACCGGTACACCTATAACGGGTTTATCAGTCTTCGCCGCTATCATGCCCGGTAACGCAGCCGACAAGCCTGCAATCGCAATTATCACCGTCACAGTATCCTTTATCGTATCAAGATACCGGTCAAGCACCTCAGGCTCACGATGCACGGATATCACACGCGTCTCATAAGCTACACCGTGCCTCTCCAGTACTTTCACTGCCCTGTCTGCCACACTCCTGTCGCTCTCCGAGCCCATAATGAGTGCGATTTTAGCTACGGTCATCCCGCATCTTCTCCTCGATCACACATGTGAACTCCTCAGGGTCTCTTATCCTCTTCAATTCGTCCTTCTCCATCAGTACCGTATGCTCCACCTGCACACGCTTTACGCTACCATTAACCACAAATACCGACTGCGTACCTGTAACAGCGGATAAGCTGCTGAGTATCTTCGCCCTTTTTATCACACGCTCCGTGTACTTGCTTATACCTGTGAGGATGCGCATCGATTGCGATAGCGATACGGCATTGAAAGGCGCATGCGCAGTTGTGAATATCTCAAAACCTATCTCTTCCATCATACTCAGTATGTTCCGCTCCAGGACGGATGTGGCATCGTCTATACCTGATTCTATTCTCTCTGGCACTTCTGTCTCTGGCATCAAGATCTCCAAAGGCTCGATCAGTGCTGTGTCCAGGATCTCCTCGAGCTTCAATGCTATATTTATCGTTGTACTCACGTTACCCTCCTCATATTTGCTCACACTCCGCCTGGAAACGCC
>JAODGP010000059.1:0-20760 GCA_025464345.1 Methanosarcinales archaeon
CCCTCCAGGACGCTTAGCCTTCCTATTACTTCCGTTGTAGAATCATTCCCCTCTTTCATGTTACGTAAAATAAATTTTAACCTTATATAATGTTTTTCATAAAGCTTTCTTTAAGAAACTCAGTGTCTAAATAATAATCATGCCTCCGGAATACGCAAAAGAGGAATATGAAAGACTCAAAACGGAACTCAGGGCGGAATTCAAGGAGGATTTGTTCAAATTGAAGAAGCAAGTCCGTATGATTATTCACATTCTTCACCTCCTTATCTGTTTCCATCCTCATCCTCTTTTACATGCTGCTTTCGCCGTGTGAAATGCAGATTATGGAGGATCAGCTCGGACAGGATGTCTCTTGCTGCCATCTCAGGTGTGCGTGACGTTATTTCATCGAAGATGTTGCTCCTGAAACACGCAATGAGCTTCGCACAATGAAAGATATGCTTACCAGCGTCCCAGAGAACACATGACTTCACAGTGACCCTGACTTTCATCCTCTTCTATTTGATTACCCTCTCCTCGTAACAGGAGAGGATGAAGAGAGCGGCGTCAACAATCCATTTTGTGCAGTCGCTTGCAGCTAACGCCCGACAGGTCAACGCGTAGTATTGCCTGATGGCGGGCGTTATCTCCAGCGGTTCCCCCCACCCCTTGGGTAATAAGCGTAATGCCGCCTCTACCCCACTGAGTATTACGAAACAATGTCTTCAGTAGAGCCCCTGGCATCTCCTGATAGATCCCGTCGCTCTCACACCATTAGATTTGCGCTTCACCATAAATATATAAATATAGGGATACAGAAGTGGGGGTATGGGGGAAGTATGAACGGGAAAATAAGAGCGGATTTTCCTATACTGAAGCACATAATCTACATGGACAGTGCTGCAACGAGCCTGACACCCGAGCCGGTCCTGGAAGCTGTTTCGAGATATTACCGCGAGTATAATGCGAATGTGGGTCGTGGCGTTCATCGCTTAGCTCAGATTGCGACGCAGAGATATAAAGAAGCACACAGAAAGGTTGCGGGATTCATTGGTGCGAGAGAAGGAGAGGTCATATTCACAAAGAATACGACAGAAGCGATAAATATGGTCGCATACGGGTTGAAATGGACGAAAGGCGACGAAGTAGTAACAACCACGCTTGAGCACCATTCTAATTTCCTGCCATGGTTGAAGTTAAAAGAGAGGGGCATAATACTGAAGATCGTGAAGCCCTCCAGGAGTGGGATATTCGATCCCGCGGATTTTGAGGATGCTATCGGTGCTAAAACGAGATTGGTTGCGGTAACACACATATCAAATGTCCTGGGCACGATTTCGCCAATTAAAGAGATAGCTGCGATTTGTAAAGAAAAGGGTGCGTTATTCCTCGTTGATGGCGCGCAGTCAGTGCCCCACATTAATATAGATGTAGAAGAGCTTGGCTGTGACTTCTTCGCATTCTCAGGGCATAAGATGCTCGGACCAACCGGAACGGGTGTGCTCTGGATTAAACATTCCGAAGAAATAGAGCCATGCTTTTTTGGTGGCGGGATGATTGACTCAGTGTCTGAGGACGACTACATACTGGCAGATAATTACGAACGATTTGAGGCAGGGACACCAAATATCGCCGGTGGGATCGGACTCGGCAGGGCGGTGGATTATCTGAATGGTGTGGGTATGGACAGGATAATGGCTCATGAATCGAGGTTGACGGCGAAGCTTTTAGAAGGGCTATCTGAGATTGAAAATCTGCATGTATATGGCTCCACGAATCTGAGCGAGCGGATAGGCGTAATCTCTTTCAATATTAATGGCTTAAATCCGCACGATGTTGCGTTAATGCTTGACGAAGCTTCTAATATAATGGTTCGGTCTGGACATCACTGCTGCATGCCACTGATGAATTATCTGGGTCTGGATGGCACGGTCAGAGTTTCGCTATATTTATACAACACAGAAGAGGAAGTGGATAAGCTCCTGGAGACGGTTGAGGATATTGCGAAGGTGGTTTAGATGCTAAAAGAGGTGAAATGTCTAAAATTCCACAATAGTGATTCTCTCGAGGTGAAGGATGTGGTAGTAAAAGAAGAGCCTCTGTCCATCTTCATCAACGGCAGACACTTCGTAACCACGATGATAAGCCCTGAGATGAAGGAGGAGTTTGTCACAGGGCATCTATTCACCGAGGGTATAATACGCGGGATTGAGGAAATGGAATCTCTTCTTATCGAGGAGAATATCGCAAACGTGATAATAGCCCGTCCTCTAAGAGTACTGGCGACAAGAAAGCACATCGTGTGTGGATGTGGTGGTGGAGCTTCCTTCTTAGAAGAATCAAAACTACCAAAGATAAGTTCAGCGATGAAAATAGATGCATTCGATGTGCTTAAATGCGTAAAATCCATTTCCGGGACTGACATGCACAGAATTACAGGCGGAGTGCACGTGGTTGGTCTATTCGGTAAAAGAGGCAGGCTATGCATATCCGAAGATATAGGAAGGCATAATGCTCTCGATAAGGTGATAGGCTATGGGTTAATCAATAATATCGAATTTGAAGACACTTTCGTAGCTTGTACAGGGCGGATATCATCAGAGATGGCATTGAAATGTGCAGCAGCAAATATCCCGCTCATCGCATCGAGAGGTGCAACAACGAGCATGGCAATTGAAATCGGTGAGAAGACTGGCTTGTGTATCATCGGGTTCGCACGTGGTGAGCGTATGAATGTATATACAGGGGAGAAGATGATTAATTGCTGACAATATTTTTTATATATGAGTGGTTATCAATATCAAGAGATGGAGATAGATGTGCAGGTAATGGTGGGCAGTAACATTATCATCACATTTGGCAGGGTGGACGTAGAACTGACGAGGGAGCAGGCGGAGAGATTAAAGGAACTGCTCATAAACGCGCTTGCGAGATGTGAACGTGATTCCCTTGAAGACGAATAAACCACAAAGGATATATATGTCACAGGTTATACATATTACATAAAAGACACCGGTTAAAGGGGGAGTAAATGGCAATATTACCTGAGCTGGATGCGGCACTCACAAAGCGGGGTTTCTCACTACTGATAAAGGGCTTGCCCGGCACCGGGAAGACGATCCTCGCACTTTCTATGATCTCTGAGTTCGGAGGCTCTGATGTGCTCTACGTCTCCACGCGGGTATCACCAAAATCGCTTTACAGGCAGTTCCCCTGGCTTCAGGAATGCATTCCGCCGTTAAACATAATAGATGCGACGAGGCTATATGTCTCGGCGGACGTGCACTTCGGACTCCAGACGTTCCCGGAGGTGCTATATTCAAGACTTCGCGGGATAGAGAAGCCCGCGACGGTCGTGGTTGACAGCTGGGATGCGATGGCTTCGCAGCTCGATGACGGTAAGAGGGCGGTATCTCTCCAGGCAGCGATAGCAGAACTCGTGCGTGAAAGCGGGATAAACCTGATTCTCGTGACCGAGAGCATGGAAGTAACTCCGCTTGATTATCTGGTTGACGGGATAGTGGTGTTAAGGAATTACGAGATAGATTACAGGAAGGCGAGGGAGATAGAGATAAAGAAGTTGCGGGGCATTGAGATAGGGCAGCATAAATACATCTTCACGTTAAAGGGTGGTAGATTTCAAGCATTTAAACCTTTCGAGCGAAGGCGGATCGAGAAGCGAAGGCGGGCTGAACTCGTGCCAAATACAGAGACACACCTCTCAACCGGTATTTCGGACCTTGACAGGATAATAGGCGGGGGGTTCGAAAGGGGGAGCTTTAACGTCATAGAAGCAGGTGATGCCATATCCATCCTGGGTTACCAGTCAATCATCGCGCACGTGATTATAAACAGCATACAGCAGGGGAATCATTGTGTATGCATTCCATGTTGTGGCTGGGATGAGCGGAGATTGCGGAGGGGGATATTGCCTTTTGTGAGCGAAGAGGATTATATCAGGTTCTTCACGGTCTTTGAGATAGGTCTGGAGAAGAGAGAAGATGAGGGCGAGAATGTGAGGATATTGAAAGGCGATTTGATGAAGGCGGATTTCACAAAATTCGCGGAATACATCTTCAGTTTAGAGCCGCCGGTCATGGTTATTATCGGTGTGGACACCCTGGAGTATCCCTATCAGTTGAAGGAGCGGGGTAAATTAGGGGAGATGGTGGGGCTCCTATCACAGTTGATGACCGATATGAAGGCAGCGGGCAACGTGGGCGCTTTTGGCACGACGCCCGGACTTGAACTGGGCAGGGAACTCATCCACATGTCATCAACACACCTGAAATTGACCGTACTCCACAAGAGTGTGGTCCTGTATTGCAATCGTCCGGAGACGAAGCTGTATTGCCTGGAGAACGTGTTTTCAGATGACACACTCAGGATAAAGCTCACACCCATCGTTTAAAGGTATTTTTTATGTATGCCACGTAGCGGTGTGAGTGTGATTTTCTCATCATCAGGGTCAATAAAAGCGAGCAAAGTCCGCTCGGTGAAGAGGAAGAAATCATCACCGCATCTCCTCTTTACCTCCTCCATGCTCTTACTGTCGAAATATATCCGCTTACCGCGCTCATTTCCCGCCCTCTGGACGGAAGCAATAAGCTCGATGACTTCTTTATCCCCCTCTTCTGACTCCTTCACCATTTTACACTCCTATCCTTCATTGAAGGGCAATATATAAAAAGCTTATTACCCTGCCGGCGTTTTGGATCCCACCAGAAGTTTTATAATACACCAGTTCCATATATTACATTGGGGACACCGATGTCACCAATGCCACGCGGGCGCGTTGGAGGCGGTACCCCGAGACGGAGGTGAGAAGGGATGGAATACGAGATGGAAATGGTTAGAGAGGAGGAGAGGGAGATAGAATGGATCGCGGAACTGCCGGACGCGGAGAGGGAGGAGCTGAGCGATGAGCTCCTGGAGCTGATCGTGGAGAAAGAGGTCGAGCTCACCCAGCGGGAGATAAACGATTTCATGGCTTTGATACGGGGGCATCACACAAAGGACATCTTCAGACGCGTGATAAGGACCGCCAGGCGTATCAATCCTTCAAAGACGGATGAGATACTGCGGAAATACTGAAATCCCCCTCCTTTTATTTTTTAGATATATCCAGATATCCTTATCTTCTCCAGTTTCTGTGAGTATTCAAAGATCTCGGGGAAGAAATCTTCCATCCGCCTCTCTGTTATTCGAAATTTAGCAATCCTATGCCAGTAAGGGAGGGATGGCTTCACCCTCTTCACCGCTTTCAGTAAATCGTCCATGGAGATACACCTCGAAGGCTTGCCCTTGATCGCTTCTTCCAGAGGGAATAACGCAGCCTCGTCACAGACCTCTCGTATGTCCGCGCCTGAGTAGTTCTCGGTCAGTTTCGCAAGCTCTTTTAAGTCACAGTCATCTGCAACAGGTCGCCCTCTGAGATGGATCCTGAAGATTTCCATCCTCGCCCTGTAGTCGGGTGGCGGTACGAAGAAGAGTTTGTCAAATCTACCCGGTCGCATCAATGCCGGGTCAATATTCCAGGGTGCATTCGTAGCCGCGAGGATCATCACATCACCGCGATCCTCGAATCCATCCAGTTCGGTGAGGAATGTATCAAGAATCCTCCTCTCGTGGTGCTCCACATCCTTATGCGAGCCGATCCCATCAACCTCATCGAAGAAGAGGATGGATGGCGCATTCTTCCTCGCTTCTTTAAATATGCGCTGTATATTCCTGTCGGTCTCGCCATACCATTTGCTCACCAGGTCCGGGATCTTGATATTGGAGAAGCTCGCATCCACTTCGCCCGCAGTCGCCCTCGCGAGCAGGGTCTTCCCACACCCCGGTGGTCCATAGAGCAATATACTGCTCTTTATCCCGCGCTTGTAGAGCTCATACAGGTCAGGGCGCTTCAGCGGATAAATAATAGAGAGCCGGATCCCCCTCTTTATCTCCTCAAGATCACCGACGTCATCAAACGATGTCATTTAAAGATAAGATGGGCTTCCATCCTTAAATTCTTTCATGAAAAAACCAAAACATTTATATGTCACCTGTAACATATATTTCACTGAAGACACAGATGGCACGGAAGGCGGGTGAGGATGCCCTCATCGTTAATGTCCATGAGAAGGGGGAGAAGAGAGGCGTATCCATATATTTCGGTAGCCGTGAGATCGAACTGCTCAAGAAGAAAGGCTTTGACCTCCGGAAGGTGCAGAAGTTCTTCATCGAGGTGCGCAACAACAAACTCCAGTTCGTTCCTATCTCCTCGCTATATGAAGAACCGATGGACATTGATGCCCTCTTCGAGATAACAAGCCGGCTCGACGCACTCCTATCGCTTGAGAGAGGAGCACAGGAGGAATTAGCTGAAGCTTTTCTCTCCATCATCGTGGAGAGCGGAGTGAAGCTGAGCGAAGCGGAAAAGGCTGCTTTCTTACGACTCATGCGTGGCGCATGGGTGAGTGACGTACTGAAGAAGGTGCTGAACGCATGTGCACGGGCGGATACCAGAGCGACACTGCTCGCGATAAATCGTGCCCTCACAAATTCCGTGCCATAATAGAGGAGGTGATATGTGTGATAGTGGTAGAGCAAAAGCCATTGGAAGATATACTGGAGATGGTTAAGGGCTATGAGAGGATGCTCGTCCTGGGCTGCGATGGCTGTGCGGGTATTTACCAGGTAGGAGGTGAGAAGCAGGCTGAAATGCTCTCTTCTCTGCTCAGGATGGGTGAAAAGACCGTGCATAATAAAGAGAATTCAAAGATAGAAGCGTCCGCAGTTCTCAGACAGTGTGATAAAGAGATAGTGAGGGAAGCGCTTGAGAATACCATCGGGGATTATGACGTGATATTGAGCATGGCATGTGGCGCAGGCGTTCAAACCGTTGCGGAAGTATTCCCCGAGACGCCCGTCCTGCCGGCGGTGAACACGAAGTTCATAGGTATGCAGGACCGTGAGCTGGGGGACCTGCATGAGCGGTGTCGTGCATGTGGCGACTGTATTCTTGATGAGACGGGTGGTATATGCCCGATAGCGAGATGTGCGAAGAGCCTGTTGAATGGACCCTGTGGCGGGCAGGTGGAAGGTAAGTGCGAGGTAGGTGGGTATGAGCACGATTGCGCATGGATTTTGATTTACAGGAAGCTGAAGGAGTTCGGGAAGCTGGACCAGTTCATGAAGCTCCGACTTATGCGGGACAACAGGATCTCTCAATCACCACGTGACATGAAAGGGGGTATAAAATATACGGGTGGAGGAGGTGAATGAGATGGAAGCATACAGTAACCTGATGCAGGCGATTCTGGATGGTGAATTCGTCTTCACGGGTGAACTGGAGCCTGAGAAGACGACGAACCTGGAAGAACTTGTAGAAGGCGCAAAGCCGCTCGTTGGATATGCAGTAGCGTGCAACGTCACGGATAATCCGCAGTCAATGGCGTATATGAGCAGTCTCGTTGCATCATATATAGTCCAGCGAGATGCGGGTATGGAAACGATCTATCAGCTCAGATGCTCGGACAGGAACAGACTGGCTTTGACCGCGGATATCCTCGGTGCCGCGGCTCTCGGCTTGCGGAATGTTCTCGCACTGACCGGTGACCATGTATCACTGGGTGACAATCCGGGTGCGAAGTCGGTGTATGACCTGGATTCCGCACTGCTCACGTATATGATAAGGAAGATGGTGGATGAGGGAGTGGACCTCGCGGGCAGACCGATACACGAGCCGCCGAAATTGCATGTGGGTGTGGCTGTGAATCCGAATGCCGACCCTCTTGAAGCGGAGATAATGAAATTAAAGAGGAAGGAGGTCGCAGGCGCTGATTTCGCACAGACGCAGGTCATATACACAATGGAGAAAGTGGACAGCCTCTTCGATGCTTACAGCCAGTACGATATAAAGATCCCGACGCTCATCGGGATATTCCCGATGAAGAACTACGGCGTGGCTGATTATTTCGATAAGAATATTCCGGGCGTGTCGGTCCCGAAGGAATTGCTTGAGACATTGAAGAAGGCATCGGAGATCACGGACAAGAAGAAGCGGAAGGAGAAATACATGGAGATAAATCTGGACTATTTTGAGGCGTTCGTACGTGAGATAAAGAAATCAGATGCGAGGGGCGTGCATGTCATGGCAGTGGGCTACGAGGAGATGGTAAGGGAGCTGATAGCAAGGGTGAGGGGAAAAGCGTAGAGTATATGCGATGAGAGGAGAAGGAGTGAGGATAGGCGTTTATGTATGCCATTGCGGTGTGAATATAGCCTCGATAGTGAACTCCGCGGAAGTAGCGAAGTTCGCATCATCATTGCCCGGTGTCGTGATCGCCAGGGACTACCTGTACACCTGCTCAGATCCGGGACAGGCGATGATAAGGAATGATATAAAGGAGTACGGGCTGAACAGGGTAATAGTCGCATCATGCTCGCCACGTATGCATGAGCCGACATTCAGGAAGGTTGTGGAATCAGAGGGCATGAATGCTTACCTGTTTGAGATGGTGAACATCAGGGAGCACTGCGCATGGGTTCATACAGACAGGGCGAAGGCGACGGCGAAGGCGAAGGATCTGGTTCGTGGCGCAGTAGCGAGGGCGTTTCTGCTCGAGCCGCTGGAGCGGATGAAAGTCGGGGTGATACCCGCGTGCGTGGTGATAGGAGGGGGTGTCTCCGGCATATTTGCAGCTCTCAATGTCGCAGATAAAGGCTTCAAGGTGTATCTTGTGGAGAAGGAGCCCTCCATTGGCGGGCATATGGCTCAGCTCGATAAGACTTTTCCAACCTTAGATTGCTCAGCATGCATCCTCACGCCGAAGATGGTGGATGTCGCACGGCATAAGAACATCGAACTGATAACATATGCGGAAGTGGAGAGAGTGGATGGCTACATAGGTAACTTCACCGTGCGTGTGAGGAAGAAACCCCGTTATGTGGATGAAGAGAAATGCACGGGGTGCGGTGAATGTGCGAAGGTATGCCCGGTGAGTATCAGGAATGATTTCGAGCTCGGGCTATCGGGCAGGAAGGCGGCATATGTGCCATTTCCACAGGCTGTGCCCCTGGTCTATACCTTAGAGCGAGATAAATGCATGCGGTGTGGTCTGTGCAGTGTTGTATGTGAAGCGGGCGCGATAGATTATGAGCAGAGCGAAGAGGTGCTGGAGATAGAAGCGGGCGTTATAATCGTGGCAACCGGGTATGATACATTTGACCCGCGGAGGAAGCCAAATCTTGGTTATAAGAAGTATCCAAACGTAATTACGAGCCTGGAATTTGAGCGATTGACAAGCTCTTCGGGTCCCACCGGCGGTGAGATATTAATAAACGGTAAAGAGCCGAAGGATGTGGTATTCATCCAGTGCGTGGGTTCACGGGATAAGGAGATAGGGAACGAATACTGCTCACGGTTCTGCTGCATGTACACTGCGAAGCACGCACTGCTCACTAAGGAGCACATACCGGATGCGAATATTACCGTGCTCTATACGGATGTACGAGCATTTGGTAAAGGATTTGAGGAGTTTTACAACCGTGCTAAGGATGAAGGAGTAAAATACGTGAGGAAGGAGCTGACAGCGAATATCCAGGTGGAAGGTGCAGGAGATAGAGTGGTGGTGAAAGTGGAGGATACATACGGTGTGCGGGAATTTGAAGCCGATCTGGTGGTGCTTGCAACAGGAGCGATGCCAGGGAGTGATGCGAGCGAACTTGCGAGGGTTCTGAGGATCTCACAGCGTGCAGACGGGTTCTTTATGGAGACGCACCAGAAACTGCAGCCGGTGGACACGCCCACCGGCGGGATCTTCCTGGCTGGTTGCTGTCAGTCACCGAAAGACATCCCGGACAGTGTTGCGCAGGCATGCGCCGCTGCCGCTCGTGCTTCTATTCCGCTGATGAACGGTGAGGTGGAGATAGAGCCGCTAACAGCGAGTGTGAATGAGGAGTTCTGTGTTGGCTGCCGCAGTTGTGAGATGGTATGTGCTTATGAGGCACTGAGTCTTGATGAGGAGAAGCGAGTGATGACGGTGAACGAAGCATTATGCAAGGGTTGTGGCTCATGTTCAAACACATGCCCCTCAGGAGCGATAAGCGTGAGTCATTACAATGACAGGCAGGTATTTGCGCAGATAGATGGCTTGTTAAGCTCGGGTGTGTAAAGATGTTAATAAAGGGGTTTGAAGGACTGAAGCAGGAGATAATAGAAGCGAACCTGTGCACTTATTGTGGCGCCTGCGCTTCGTTCTGCGAACATATTGAGCTGGATGTGGCGAATCAGGTGCCGATTTTGAGAGAAGAATGCCCGCTGGATAAAGAGGGTGTGCTCGGGTGCAGTGATAATGGAACCTGCTATGACGTGTGCCCGATGACGGAAACGGATGTGGAGAGTTTAGAGTCGAGATTCCTGGCTGATGGTGAGAGAGAAGAGTATATAGGCATATATAAGGCGTTAATTGCGGGTAAAACATCGGTAAATGGGCAGGACGGCGGCATTGTCACCGCTATGCTGATTGCAGGCATGGAAAAGGGGCTATTTGATTGCGTGGTCGTTGCAGATAGAGGAGATGGGTTCAACGCAATAGCGAGAATAGCCGAGGGGCGAGAGGAGATAGAGAGAGCGAAGGGCACGAAATATGTGCAATGCCCGATGGTATCAAAGATAGGGGAGGGGGTGAAGATGGGCAGGAGGAGAATAGCAGTGGTAGGCACGCCATGCGAGATAAGAGCAACGAGGAAGATACAGACTGTGTTGCTGAAAGAAGTGCCACAGATAGAGATCACCACCATCGGACTCTTCTGTTTTGAGAGTTTCTACCATGACAAACTTGTGAAGAAGACGAAGGAACTGCTGGGTGTTGACCTCGGAACCGCATCCAGGGTGGAGATAACCAAAGGAGAATATGTGGTTACGGTGAACGGAACAGCGTACAGGACGAAAGTGTCGGCACTGGACGATGCGGTGAGGGTGAACTGTCGGCATTGCGACGATTTCGTAGCCAGGCTCGCGGACATCTCGGTCGGGTCGGTTGGCAGTGAAGCGGGTTATTCAACCATCATAGTGCGGTCTGAGCGAGGAGAGAGACTCCTGAATTTGATTGAGTTCAGCAGGGGAGAGGTGAAAAAGGAGGAGATAATAAGGATTGCGAAATTGAAGAGGGATAAAAATGTCAGATAAACTTGCTATCCTGATATGTCACTGTAATGGTGAGATAGACAGGTGGATAGAAGTACCGGAATTATTAGAGTTCGCAAATACACTGCCCGGTGTGGTGAAGGAGCATGAGTATCTATGTAGCAAAGCGGGTCTGGAATTTGTGAGTGAGTTCCTGAATGAGCTGGAAGCGGACAGGGTCGTGTTAGCGGGCTGTACACCGAGGACGCACAGGGGGATATTCACAAGGGCGCTCGCATCACGACCGGGCATGATAATCGAGCATGCGAACATAAGGGAGCAATGTGCGTGGGCGCATGAAGATCGTGGTAAGGCGACGGAGAAGGCAAAGGTTCTGCTGAGAATGGCAGTCTCCAGGGCGATGGAGCTGGAGCCACTGGAACGGCTAAAATTGGATATCACACCTTCAACCGTTGTTATAGGCGGCGGTGTCGCTGGTATGCAAGCCGCTTATGACATCGCATCCAGAGGCTTCAAAGTCTTTTTAGTGGAACGGAGCAGGGAGCTGGGCGGGCGAGTGGCGAGGCTGAGCTCCACATTCCCCACCATCAGCTGTGGCATATGCTGTATGCATAACTGCGGTAACTGCGAACTCACGCCGAAGATAGAGGAGATATACGCATCGGAGAAGATAGAAGTGCTGACCGGCGCTGAGGTTGTTGGTGTGAAGGGGTATACAGGAAACTACACGGTGAGGGTGAAGAATGGCGAAGGAGAAGAGCGTGAGTTGAATGCGGGCACAGTGATAATCGCCACGGGCTCCAGGACTTTTGACCCTGCGAGGATACCGGAGTATGGCTATGAATACGAGGACGTGATAACAGCGGAGGAACTGGAAGCGATATACATGGATGCGCGGCTCAAAGGTAGAGAAGAGCTCGTCAGACCTTCTGATGGGCGTGTGCCGAAGCGAGTGAACTTTATACAGTGTGTGGGCTCACGGGGTTTGAAGCCGGGAAGTAATCCATACTGCTCTATAACATGCTGTGTGTATGCTATCGGGCATGCGCGTAAGCTAAAAGAGCTGTATCCAGACATTGAGGTTTGCATACATTACGTGGATTTGAGGTCGCCATACAGGGGCTTTGAGGAATATTACAATGAGGCGGTTCAGTCGGGAGTGAAGTTTATCCGTGGGCAGGTGGAGCGAGTGGAGAAGCGAGGCGAGAACCTGGTGGTGGTATACGAGGATGGTGAGCTGGAGACGGAGCTGGTTGTACTCTCAGTGGGGCAGGAGCCGAGTGAGAACACAGCTAAACTGGCGAAGATGTTCCACTTAGGGCTGGACATAGATGGTTTCTTCACGGAAGTGAATCCGCGGTTTTTAGAGGAGGAAGTGACCGGTGTTTATGTTGCAGGTTCTGCCTTAGGACCCCGTAACATAAGATACGCAGTTGCAGACGGAAGAACAGCAGCCGATAATGCAATCAGGCTGATGGAGCGAGGGTATTTAGAGAAGGAGGGTATGGTTCCCGAAATGGACAGCGAGCGATGCATAAAATGCGCAACATGCTTTGAGATATGCCCGTTCGGTGCGATAGAGCTGACAGATGAGCGGGAGATGCGAGTGCTGGAGGAAGCGTGCTGGGGCTGTGGCACATGTGCAGCAGAATGCCCTGCGAGAGCGCTCAATCTGAAGAACTACAAGGATGAGCAGATATTCACGGAACTGAATGCGTCTCTGGAGGAGGTGTAAATATGGAAGAAAGAAGAGTGGCTGTCTTCTTCTGCGATTGTGATGGAGAAATAAGCGACAGGGTGAATATTTCGGAGGTTAAGAGGTATGCAATGGCATTGCCAGGCGTGGTAATTGCGGAGGAGCATGAGCATCTATGCAGTAAGGAAGGCATCATGCACCTAAAGGAAGTTCTTGGCGATGGCAAAGCGGACAGGGTGGTCATGGCTGCTTGCAGTCCGAGGACGCACGGAGATATATTCATCAGCGCACTGGAAAGCATCGGTATCAACGAATATGTTGTGGAATTTGCAAATCTAAGGGAGCAGTGTGCGTGGGTGCATGAAGAAGGAGCGACGGCTAAGGCAAAGGATCTGGTGAGGATGGCGGTCTTCAGGGCGATGGAGCTGGAGCCGCTGGAGAAGATTCGGCTGAGTGTTATCCCCTCCGCGCTTGTCATAGGCGGTGGTGTCGCGGGTATGGAAGCGGCACTTACTATCGCGTCCAGGGGCTTCAAAGCGACGATCGTGGAACGAAGTAACGAGATAGGAGGGCGTGTCAGGAGACTGAGCACGACTTTCCCCACGATTAGCTGCGGCATACCGTGCAGGCACGATTGCCCGGACTGCGAATTCACACCGAAGATAGAGGAGATATACGCATCGGATAAGATAGAAGTGCTTGCGAATTCTGAGATCGCTGGCGTGGATGGGCGTGCAGGAGCATATAAAGTGAGGATAATGACAGGAGAAGGAGAAGAGCGTGAGTTGAATGTGGGCACCGTGATAATAGCCACGGGCTCCAGGACCTTCGATCCGAGAAGGATACCGGATTATGGTTATGAGTTTGAAGATGTCATCACAACAGAAGAACTTGAATTGATATACCTCCGTACGAGGAAGGAAGAAGGTGGTGCGAAACTGCTTCGCCCTTCTGATGGCAGGGTGCCGAAGCGGGTGGACTTCGTTCAGTGTGTGGGCTCTCGCGGACTGAAGCCCGGGAGTAATCCATACTGCTCTATAACGTGCTGTTTATATGCTATCGGGCATGCGAGGGCGATAAAGGAGATGTATCCCGAGACCGAAGTTTACATACACTACACGAACATACAGGCGCCATACAGGGGTTTCGAAGAATATTACAGTGAGACGAAGTCGCTTGGCATAAATTTCGTGCGTGGTGCGGTGAATAAGGTGGAAGAGCAAGGGGGAGAGCTATTCATCGGGTATGAGGATCTGGATTCGCAGACGACCGAGGAGAAGAAGACCGAGCTCGTTGTGCTGTCAGTAGGGCAGGAACCCGAAGAGAGCACTGCGAAACTGGCGGAGATGTTCCACTTAGGGCTGGACATAGATGGTTTCTTCACGGAAGTGAATCCAAGGGTGGTGGCGGTGGAGAAGACGGGCGTATTTATTGCAGGATGCGCACTGGGACCGAAGAACATAAGATATGCAGTTGCAGATGGTAGAGCCGCAGCGGAGAATGCAATCAAGCTCATGGAGCAGGGTTTCGTGGAGGTTAACCCGGTAATTCCAGAAGTGGATGGGGATAAATGCATAAGATGTGGCGTATGCGAGAGCCTGTGCTATTACGGCGGTATAAAAGTGGGAGGAGAAGAAGAGCCTGCGGAGGTAAGTGCCGCACTTTGCAGAGGCTGTGGACTTTGCGTGGCTTCATGTCCTGCGAAGGCACTTCGGATGAGATATTATAGCGATGACCAGCTCATCACGCTCTTTAAGACAGCATTCACAATGCCAGTAGCGGAGGTGAGGGAGTAAAGATGTTCCCGAAGATAATAACCTTCTGTTGCAACTGGTGTGCGTATCCAGGGGCGGATCTGGCAGGGATATCGCGCTTCCTCTACCCGGTGAACACCAGGGTGATCCGTGTGATGTGCACCGGGCGTGTGGACCCTGCGCTGGTGCTTGAAGCTTTTATCAGCGGTGCGGATGGTGTGATGGTGATGGGCTGTCATCCTGATGAATGTCATTACAGGCATGGCAATATCGAGGCAGAGCGGCGGATGAAATTACTGCAGTATCTCTTCGAGAGATACGGGCTGGATGCTGAACGGTTGAGGATAGAATGGATTGCAGCTTCGGAGGGCAGGAAATTTGCGGAGGTGACGGCGGAGTTCGTGGAGCGTGTGAGTGAGATAGGGGCATTACAGGCAGATGCGATGGAGATACTCGGAGTAATGCGTGATATGTTCTATGGAGAGCGGCTCAGGCTCGCACTTGGTGCGGCGAACCGGGCGTTGAGCGGTGGTGCGGATGTGGCTAAATACGAAGCTGCATTAAAGAGGATAGCGGTGGAGGAGTTCAACAAATACCGGTTGCTGAAGATGCTGAAGAGGGAGAAGGAGTTAAGCACGAAGGCTGCGGCGGAGCGGCTCGGATTGAGCTTGCGAGAGACTTTCGACTACTTCATCGAGTTGAAGCGAGAAGGTGTGGTGGATGAGGGTGAGATGGGAGAGGACCGGTATATTTTGTACCGGCTTGTGAGGTGAAGAGTATGAGGATAGGAGTATACGTGTGCCATTGTGGATTGAACATAGAGGCGATGGTGGATGTGGCAGATGTGGCGAAGTTCGCATCCACGCTGCCTGATGTTGTAATTGCGAGGGACTACAAGTATATGTGTTCAGACCCGGGACAGGAGATGATAAAGAAGGATATAAAGGATCTGGGGCTTGAGCGTGTGGTGGTTGCGTCATGCTCGCCGCGAATGCACGAGCCCACATTTCAGGTCACGGTGGAGGAAGCGGGACTGAATGCATACTGCATGGAGATGGCGAACATAAGGGAGCACTGCTCATGGGTTCATACAGACAGGGCAGAGGCGACGGAGAAGGCGAAGGCACTCGTGGCAGGAGCGGTCTTCAAGGCTGCGGAGTTAGAGCCGCTGGAGACCCTGGAGGTGGATGTTACACCCGTTGCACTGGTAATAGGTGGCGGTATTGCGGGTATGCAGGCGGCACTGGACATCGCGGATGAAGGTTTCAAGGTGTATCTTGTGGAGAAGGAGCCGTCCATCGGCGGGCACATGTCACAGCTGGATAAGACTTTTCCAACCTTAGATTGTTCAGCATGCATCCTCACGCCGAAGATGGTGGATGTTGCACGGCATGATAACATCGAACTGATAACATATGCGGAGGTGGAGAGTATAGAAGGCTACATAGGTAACTTCAACGTGCGGGTGAGGAAGAAGCCACGCTACATAGATGAAAGTAAGTGCACGGGCTGTGGGATCTGCGCACAGCACTGCCCTGTGAAGGCATTGAATGAGTATGACCTGGGTTTGGGCTGGAGGAAGGCGACTTACGTGCCGTTCCCGCAGGCGATCCCGATGAAGTACACAATAGATAGAGAGAGCTGTATCCAGTGCAGGACGTGTGAGAATGTATGTGGTATGGATGCCGTGGATTTTGAGCAGAAGGATGAGTTCATAGAGTTCACTGTAGGTGCAATCGTGGTGGCTACGGGGTATGATATGCTTGATCCAGAGCCGAGATACGGGCTTGAACTGGATAATGTGATTACAGGGTTGCAATTTGAGCGGCTATCCAATGCTTCGGGTCCCACAGGTGGTAAATTAATAATAAATGGCAAGGTGCCGAAGGATGTGGTATTCATAAGCTGTGTGGGTTCGAGGGAGCGAGGAATGCGAGAATATTGCTCCCGGTTCTGCTGTATGTATAATGCGAAGCAGGCGCATCTGGTGGGTGAGAAGATACCTGATGCGAATGTAACGGTCATTTATACGGATATGAGGGCATATGGCGAGGGTTTTGAGGAGTTCTACAACCGTGTAGTGGAAGAAGGAGTGAGATATGTGAGGAAAGAGCTGGAAGCTCCGATAGAGGTGAAGAAGAAGGGTGAGGACAGGGTTGTGGTGCATGCGGTGACAGAGAACGGTGAAGAGGAATTTGAAGCGGATCTGGTGGTGCTCGCAAACGCTGCGATTGCAAAAAGCGATGCTGAGCGAGTGATGCACTTAGTGAATGTCTCAAGGAGTCGGGATGGGTTCTTCCTCGAATTGCATCCGAAGTTGAGACCGATTGAGACCACGGTCAGTGGCATTTTCCTTGCGGGCTGCGCGCAGTCGCCGAAGGACATCCCGGACAGCGTTGCTCAGGGCTCGGCTGCTGCATCCTATGTCTGCAGTCTGCTCTCAAAGGAGCGGGTGAAGGGTGAGAGCTGCGTCTCCGTGGTGGACGAGGACCTGTGCATAGGCTGTGGTACCTGTATATCGGTCTGTCCATACGGTGCGATGGAATTCAGCGAACGAGGCACATACGGGTCGAGCAATTTCCGCAAGGTAGCGCATAATATAAGTGCGCTCTGCAAGGGCTGTGGCACCTGCGGGTCTGAATGCCCCGGGCGTGCAATAAATGTGAAGCATTTCAAGGACGACCAGATACTGGCACAGGTGGAGGGTATACTCTCCGTGTAATGATAAGAGGAGGTGAAAAAAAGATGGGTGATAAGAAGAAGGGAGAAGATGGGTTTGAGCCGAGGATAGTGGGGTTTTGCTGCAACTGGTGCTCATACGCAGCAGCGGACCTCGCAGGCATCTCAAGATTGAAGTATCCGCCGAACGTGCGTATAATACGAGTGCCGTGTACGGGGAAAGTGGACCCGCTGTATATATTGAGGGCGTTTGAACTCGGTGCGGATGCTGTATTCCTGTCAGGGTGCCTGGAGGGTGAGTGCCATTACCTGACCGGGAATTTATATGCGCGAGACAGGGTGGAACGGCTGAAGCGTGACCTGGAGAAGATAGGGCTCGGCGGGCGGCTCGAGATGTTCTTCATATCCGCAGCGATGGGTAAGGAGTTCGCAGAGGCGACCACGAAGTTGACCGAGCGTATAAAGGAGCTGGGACCGAGTCCGTTGCGGCGATAACGCCCCGCTCTCTTTTTTTACAGCTATAGCCCATCCAAACCCTGGAACACCCCTGTCATCGAATCAGTGCGTTCGTTCAGGTCACCTGTTCTATCTCCTTCATCCGCTGCAGCGCCTCAATCGCATCTTCTCGCTTCAAATCCCTTTTCTCTTCTCTCAAGAACTTCTTTAGCCGCATTAAAACGCCCTTCTCCAGTTCCGCAGCGTTCAAAATCCTCTCATAATCCCTCTCCGGATAATACAGCGACTTCGCTATACGCAATATCTTCTCCTTCACCTCTTTATCTATTATCCCTCGCTCTTCTGCCAGACCCAAATTGTATCGAATATTCACCATAGGTTCGGATAGCGGTTTGAAAGACTCAGGTTCAAAAATCAATGCGACCTCATCGTCTGAAACCAGTTCTCCTTTCTTATAAAGCTCGTATATCCTGCCAACGCCTTCCATACCATATGAATCGAGTTCAGAAGCCCTCAAAGCGCCCATACTTGAGGCACCCACCACCTTCACTCCTCTCTCCAGCGCATACAGTATCTCACGATGCGCTACCGCACAGGCTTGAAAGAATACACCATCTATCAATCCTATTATCTTCGCACCTTCTTCTACCGCCCTGAAAATATCCCCTCTGCTCGCAGGCGGTCTGTACTCAGCATCCAGTATCTTCTTTGCAGTCTCTGCTTCAAGACTCGGTCCCAGGAAGACGACCACTCTTTTTCCTTGCATCCTTACATCTTCGCCCTATTCTCGATGCGTCCACCGCATACATCTCCAGTCCCGGCACGATCACTCTCACCACCGGCATTCCTATCTCCTCCCTCGTTAAATCCACCACTACCACGCGTTCTAACCCTGCTCTCCTCAGCCGCTCCACCATATGCTTTATATCATCGAGGAAATCGTCGCTATCAAGAGAATTCAGATCCTCAAAATCCTTCTCCTCTGCGGTGGCAAACCAGTGCTTGTTCTGCTTCCGCATCCATTCATAACCCATTATCCTCCTCATATCCGCCATCGCAGTGTCCTCTCTCGCACCATGTATCTGTGTGAGTCTGCTCTGTGCAACTTCTGTAATCGCTCGCATTATCGCAACGCTCGCATTCGTATGCGTCCCCATCCCGATGGTGAGCAGTGCCGGGTCTCTCAACATGAGGTCGTCAGAGACAGCCGCAAAAGTCGGCACACCTATATCGCTCGTTATATCACGTATGAGCAGGGCGACCTCAGCATCCGCGAATTTCGCCTGGAGTGCACGAATCCTTTCTTCTTTTATCTTCACAACCGCGCCAGTATTCCTCGTGACTTCCACCAGCGACCACGCATCCCGTTCGATCACCTCCGCGAGACCATGAAAAATCGCTTCCTCTATCTCATTACCCGCAGCCAGACCGTTCGTATTCGTTCTAAACAACCGAACTCTCTCATATCTCGATGGTAATGGGTGGAATACTGCATTCGCAGGCACATATATCGCTTCCCCCCTCACCAGATCATAACCTTCTACCCACGGAATACGAATATCCTCAACATCCTTCACATAATTCGGGAGGATCAGGTCTTCAGGGTTTAAAGCGTTCTCCTTATCGCTGAGCCTCGAATAGCTATCCATTAAAAGCTTCATCCCGTGAACTTCCGCGGAATATCGCTCCACAGCCTCCATCATTGCAGAAACTTTAGCTTCCTCTGCCGTTGTTCCCTTACCATTATAGACCGATACCGCACCCCTCTCTGCCGCTGGTCTTATGCTCGAGAACACGGGTATCCCTAACCTGTCAAGCCCGGTTATGTCCGCGACACGTGTAACACCCGCAGCAGGCAGCTTCGGCTCTATTCGTGCTAAAGTCTCCTCAGGTGGGACTGCACGATGCGTGCCCTTCTTATAGCCCTTGATACATGACCTGAGTTTCATCCTTAAAACTGAGATAAAAGAACCAGCCTCTTCTCCTCCACAATATGTCATTGATATATAAAAAGGTGTACAAATAAGATACTGAAAAGAAGACCTCCCCTGATGTCCATTATCAATCATTTTGCATAAAAAAATCGAAAATCTTTTATACTGCACAATCTAAAAGTTATGTAACAGTGACTCTATTGAAAGGAGATAGAAGAAAGATGCCAGAAAGGGTATATACAAGAAGCTGTAAGTTAGTGAGAACAGTGAAGTTAATATTGCCCCTGATGCTTATCACAGTGTTAGCGGTATCGCTGATGAGCATAGCGATAGCGGCGGCGGAAGACTTCGGCTGCGCCTGCCATCCAGAGAAAGAAGCAAACTTCAATACCTCTTTGCACCATCAAATCTGGGGTATGTACGAGGAGTTTGATAAAGGAGCGGGGCAAGAGTTCAACATGAGTTTGCCTCAGAAGTGTGCTAACTGTCATGTAAGCAGCTGCACGGCGTGTCATGGCGCCTATCCAGAGTACCACAAGGAGACGAAGAACATGAGTACCTGCGTTGAATGCCACCATGCGAGAACGGGTGTGAACTATGTCGGATACTTGGGCGGTCATAAAGAGAAGGGACCAAGTGCAGATATTCACTATCGGGCTGGTTTAAACTGCACTGATTGCCATACATCTTCTGAGATACATGGCGACGGTATGCACTATACGAGTGAGAAGAAGGCGGTGAAAGTGCGATGTGAAGATTGCCACGAGAATCCCGGCAAGACGGTTAAGGGCATGAATGTGACGCAGTATTCATCTGACATACAGGCACATAGAATACACGAAGGCAAGCTCGACTGCTCTGCGTGCCATGCTGGATGGATGCAGACATGCTACAACTGCCATTTGGAAACCGGGAAAGTGGATAAATCATACGTGGATAAGTTCTATCTCGGCATTGGTTATGAAGGAAAAATAAAACCGTTCTACTATCAGAGAGTGAGTAAGGGAAATAAGTCATACGATAGATGGGTTGAGTACACACCGCATACTATTACGGCAAAGGCGCACGACTGTGACTTCTGCCATAATAACAAGGAGCTGCTTGGTGCGAATCGTACAGGATTAA
>JAODGP010000059.1:20936-37757 GCA_025464345.1 Methanosarcinales archaeon
TGGCAGTGATTGCAATAGCAGTGATTGTGCTTCTTGCAAAACGCGGGCATTAGATAAAAAAGACAGGACTTTTTTTATTTTTTCCCGCTTATTTATCTCGCAAATGAGGTTCATGAACCAGCATTCACCTTCACGTAATCACAGGTGAGATCACAGCCCCATGCCGTTGCTTCACCCTCTCCTTCTCCTACTGTAATATCCATGATTATCTCCTCACCATTCAGGACTTCACTCCGATTCGTGATGATTCGCCCGCCTTTCACAATGAGTGTCTCCTCCTCATGATTACGGAAGCTCAGCGAGACCTTATCCGGGGCAACATTCTCGCTACTGCTACCAATGGCTGCTATTATACGCCCGCAAGCGAGATCTACACGTGCACCGGAGATCGCACTCTTCACCAGTGGCGATCTCAATATCGCACGCGCTATCCGTTTAGCCTCACTCTCGCTGGATGCACCCCTCAATCGCACCTCAATAAACTTCGTCGCACCTTCACCGTCACGTGCTATCAGCTTCGCAAGCTCCATGCACAGGTATTCCAGACCGCTCATGAACCTGCCTTCGCTTATCTCCTCCTCACCGGTAGATACAAGCAGTACCATGTCGTTCGTACTCATATCTCCATCCACAACTATCATATTGAACGATTTATCACAGGCATACCTCAGGCATCTCCGCAGTGCTTCTGCATCCAGTCTCGCATCTGTATAAATAAACGATAGCATGGTAGCCATATTCGGGTATATCATCCCTGAACCTTTCGCTATTCCGCCTATCCTTATTCCATCGAGCTTCACAGCACATTCCTTCGGGAACGTATCGGTGGTCATAATCGCCCTGGCTGCGGCTGCACTACCTCCTGGATGGTGGCTCAAGCCTGCTGCAACAGCCCGTACCTGCCGTTCTATCAGTCCCATCTCCAGTTGCTTGCCGATGGGTCCGGTAGATGCAACAGCCACCTCTTCCTTTGATATGCTGAGCGCGGAAGAAGCGAGTTCTGCCATTCTCTCCGCATTTCGCATGCCTTCCTCACCGGTAAAACTGTTCGCACAGCCGCTATTCGCTATTATTGCACCGATACGCCCGGTCTTCTGCAGCTGCCGCTCCGTGAATATCAGGGGTGCTGCTTTCAGTTTATTCGTGGTGAACACACCCGCAGCTTCTCCAGCACCCTCTATCAGTGCCAGTCCCTTATTCTTCTCCCTTAGCCCGTATGCACGTACGCCCGGAACCGCGCAGACACCGCCTGTCAGCTCTTCTATATCCATCTTCACTGATCTATAACCCTGCTCGACCATCGCTTATATGCACGGTCGTATCCAAGCACCATAATCATATCCACGAACCTGATATGTTCCCTGACAAGGTGTTCCACCTCCTCGTCGCTTACTATCTCTTCTCCAAGTATCTCTCGTTTTAGCCTCGCACTCAGTATGTCCAGCGGCTTGCATGGCATATCAACCACGATCTCCCTCACACGGAATCCATGCCCGGAGAGAGATGTCAATACCTCCTTTGATGCATCCAGACAGATATTCCGCCCCTTTGCTCTCTCTGCTATATATTCCGCTTCACTGACCGCGGATTCCAGCTCGGTAAAGATACCGTCCTTCAAAACTTCCTTCCATTCCTCTACATCTATCCTGCCCATCTTCGCCTTCGCTGTGAGAATCAATGCTCTCACCGCCACATCCCGTGATAGAAGTAATGAAGCGTCATCTCTGTAACAGTACAGTTCGAGATTGGGGAGCGCAGGCAGGCACTCAAATAACGGCATGGCAGCCCGATAATCGTGTGTATCTTCAGGTTCTTGCACCAGCCCCACCTGCTCCATCTCCTCTATCATCAACTCCGGTGCGATACCCCGGGCTATACCCCTTATAAAATCCTCCTGATTGCGTGTAAAATCCATAAACAGGCACTCATAACCGCTACGCATCAGAATCCGCGCCGCCTTGCTCTTCGAATATTCCGTATCAATGGTTATGAGGTTCGTTATCTCCTTCATCTCACCAAAAGTATTTTTAAAAATAAAATAATATAAGCTTTAGTGGGCTCGTGGTCTAGCAGGTGATGACGCCGCCTTCACGAGGCGGAGATCATGCGTTCGAATCGCATCGAGCCCATCCTTCCTCTCCTGCATCACCGTGGAGCGGAGAACATGTTTATATATAGCTTCCGTTGTATATATCAAAGGGCGGGGAATGAAGATAGCGTTTTATTATAGGTGCGTTAATGGTGGGATAAGGACACATGTGGAGGCATTATCGCATGAGTTTATCCTGAAGGGGCACGAAGTGAAGCAGATAAATCAGTATGCCCTCGGCTCTTTTATGCTCGGTAATTCCGCCGGCGGCATCTCTTACGGGTTCGATCTCGCATTGAAGAAGATAAAGAAGGAAGTAGAAGATTGTGATATCCTGCATATCCATCACGCTGCCACATTCTCTGAATTCCTGCTCCCTTTCTCTTCTCTATGTTATGAGTGTGATATAATAAATACATTCCATATCCCCGTTGGTAACGGTTTCGGCGGTGAGATGGCGAAAGCACTTATAGGAGCACTTGCTTCTCTGTATGAGGGGCGGTCAAAGAAGTTCATATCGGTAAGCTCGGAGATAGCAGCGGAGATCCAGCAGCACTGCTTCAAGACCGGGACCGTGGTTATACCAAACGGTGTGGATATAAAGAGGTTTCATCCATCGGGCGAGAGACGAGCCCGGCGTGGCATATACATCGGCTATCTCGGACGATTATCTCATGAGAAGAACATACTGAACATGATAAAAGCGGTGAAGGCGTTGATACGCGAATCTCCCCGTCCAGTATATTTGAAGATTGCGGGTACAGGACCGCTATATGAGCGTGTAAAGCGGCTTGAGAACGAGCGTATAAAGGTGCTTGGCTATGTTGACGATGCCGCTTCGTTCTATCGCAGCCTGGACATATTTCTGCTACCCTCCAGGCTTGAGGCGCAGCCGATAGCTCTGCTTGAGGCGATGGCTTCCGGACTGCCGGTAATTGCAACTGACGTCGGCGATAACAAATATTATGTCCAGGGCAATGGCATCCTCTGTGGTACCACCGTGAATGAACTAAAAGAGGCGATAGAAGAGATGCTATCCTCTGATTTCGCTCGTATGGGCATGGAATCCCGGAGGATTGTTGAACGCGGGTATTCATGGGATAAGATCGCCGCACGTACACTGGAGGTGTACAATACGATATAGGCGTGATTGCCACGGTTATGTGGTTCTCAAGGGTATTATATATGGTCTACCATTGTGATCATTCAGTTCCACTTCCACACCATACACCCGTCTGATATTCTCAGGGTTGAGTACCGATACGGGTTTGCCCTCGGCATATATCCTGCCTCCGTTCATCATTAATATCCGATCGGCATATCTGGCTGCGAGATTGAGGTCATGAATCGCCATTATCGCGGATATACCACGCTCCCGTATCACACGCTTCACAAGCTCCATCACCTCAAGCTGGTGTCTTATATCGAGATTGGATGTGGGCTCATCGAGCAGCAGCAGTTCCGGCTCCTGTGTTAATGCCCTCGCTATAAATACCTTCTGCTGCTGTCCACCACTCAGTTCATTTACGTCCCGCATCGCCAGATCTTCTATGTTTAGCATTTTTAATGTCTCCAGCACCTTCGCCTCGTCCCGTTCACTGCTTCGCCAGCCAATATAAGGGCGTCTACCCATTAGCACGGTATCGAAGACCGTAGCAGGGAAGACCTGAGAGCTACCCTGTGGTATGTATCCTACCTTCCTCGCAAGTTCCATTCTACTTATTGTCCTTATATCACGTCCGTTGAGTATGATAACACCATTCTTTGGTATGAGTATCCGATCAATACAGCGGAGCAGGGTTGATTTACCCGCACCATTCGGACCCACCACACCCAGCAACTCCGATTCCTCAAGTTCTAAGTTTATATCACGCAGTATCGGCATGTTCGGTGAATACCAGAAGCTTAGATCCTTCACTTTCAGTCGCATTTCACCAGAACTCCCTCCTCCTTCTCAGGATAAGGTACAGAAATAAAGGACCTCCGAGGAAATATGTCACCGCACCTACCGGCAGCACCATCTCTACTATCGTCCTGGCAAGTGTATCCGCACCAAGCAGGAGAGCTGCACCGAATAGCCCCGACGCAGGTATCAAAAACCGGTTGTCTCCCCCGATCACCATACGGCATATATGCGGTGCAACCAGTCCTATGAATCCTATAATGCCTGTAAAGCAGATGATACCGGCAGTGAGTAGAGAGGCTATCAGCAATACAAATATCCTGATTCGCTCAACATCAACACCGAGGCTCTTCGCTGCTTCATCACCCGCACCAAGCACATTGAGGTCCCACGATTTCCATATCAGCGGCACTATACATGACACAACCATAATAGATACCGGCAATATGTTATCCCATGATGCTTTCCCCAGTGTACCCACCAGCCAGTGAAACACCTCCGCCTCCTCTTCCGGTATGGCTGAAAATCGCAATAAAGTGGTCATACCCTCGAACATATAAAACATGGCAATACCCGCGAGAATCATCGTCTCCGGCGTGGCTCGTTTATACCTGGAGAGCCCGATGATGACGAAAGAAGGAATCATGGCGAATATAAACGCATTGCCTATTAAAAAATACTTGCCACCGAGCAGCGCGATACCGGGTATGAGTGCGAGAGTGGCACCAAATCCGGCACCAGCAGATATGCCCAGCGTGAATGGACTCGCAAGCGGGTTCCTCAATATGCCCTGCATCGCCGTTCCCGCAATGGCAAGCCCCATACCCGCGAACACGCCCAGTATGATACGTGGTAATCTCAACTGCCATATTATGTATTCCTTGTCCGTTAAATATTCACGAAAAAACGCATCAATACCATTATTAACTATATATCCATGGTTATTAACAATCTTGAGAATACCGTGCCCTATTATGGTATATACTTCAACAAATGATATTGGCGGATAATATGACCCAACTAAAGCAGCAATACCCACAATGACGAGAGTAACTGCAAAAGTAGCGAATATAAAGAGTATCTTCCTAACAATGAATCGCTTATACTGACTTTTTAATTCCTCCATCCCACTTATTTCCATAATTTGTTAAATTTTGTATTGATAAGATAAATTAATGGTATAAACCCATAAAATCCATTTTACTTACGAGTTGACCAGAGTCTAACAGGTGGATGTGATTGCGGATATGCTCATACGAGCCTGTGCAGTCCGTACCGCCTTGCAATGGCTATTACTTCACGATATTCTGCCATTCTTATATACCTGCTCAGCTCCTTGTACTCAAATGCCCGGTACATCGGTCTGTACTGCGCCATTATATTGACGTAAGAGTCCTTGGATAGCTCCGTTGCGATGAACTTCATAACCGACTCGGAGCCCGCCAGCCCGTTCGGCAGCACCAGATGCCTTATCAATAATCCACGCCATGCAAGCCCTCGCTCGTCTATCTTCAAATCGCCAACCTGAGCATGCATCTCCTTCACAGCCGCAAAACACCGCTCGACGTAATCACCCGCATTTGAGTACCTCTTCGCAGTGGCATTATCTCCATACTTCATATCCGGCATGTATATGTCCACAATCCCTTCGAGCAGTTCAATTGTACGGCATGACTCATAGCCACCGCAATTATATACCAGCGGTATATGAAGCCCCTTCTCTATCGCTATCTTCAGTGCCTTCACTATCTGTGGCGTGAAATGGGTGGGTGTGACGAGATTGATATTATGACAGCCCCGGTTCTGCAGTTTGAGCATCTGCGTTGCGAGTTCCGCTTCGGTCATTACGCGCCCGTATCCAAGATGGCTTATATCATAGTTCTGACAGTAGACACAGCCAAGGTTACAGTTGGTCAGGAATATCGTACCGGAGCCATGAGTGCCAACGAGCACGGGCTCCTCACCAAAATGCGGCTGAACGCTCGAGACCTTCAGACTCCTGCCTGAATTGCAGTATCCTCGCTCGTCTTTCTCCCTGTTCACACCGCATTCACGTGGACACAGCGTGCATTCCTCCAGTATAGCCTCCAGCTGCTCTATCCTGGTGTCGAGTTCACCGCGTTCGTAAGTTTCTATATACACCGGTTCATGTAATCTCCGTGCCATGCTGCCTGCCATTAATTATCACATCAATTATATTGCGCGGGTTGCTACCATCGAGCACAACGGTTCTTATGCCGCTGCGTTCTATAATCTTCGCGGCAACAGGATCAATAACAATCCTCGAACCCGCCCGCAGGTCACACTCCGTGGTGAGCCTGACGAGCTCCTTAGCCGTGAGCCGGCTGTATCTCTTCGCGTTTGGATGCTTACGCGGATCCACGTCGTATACGCCATCCACTGTTGTAACGTTCAGCAGCAGGTCGGCATTTATGTATTCCGCGAGTATGGCGGATACCGCATCGGTCGTATATCCCGGCGTCACGCCACCCATAACCGCTATTTTCCCACATGATTCGAGTTCCGGCAGCTTCGCTCTGACGCTTGTATAATCATAAAAAGGTTCGGGATACGCATTGCGCAGTGCGGATATGAGCAGTCTCGCATTCACTCGTGTGAGTGCTATGCCTATGTAGTCGCATATCGCCTCGTTCGCACCCAGTTCACGTGCTATGGCTATATAATGGCGTGCCACAGCACCACCACCGGTGACCGCATACAGCCCGCAACCCGAAGGGTGTTCCACAAGCTCGTCAAGAGCCGCAGCCATATTCTTTATCCGTACGGCATCGGCAAAATAGGCACCGCCTATCGAAATTACCACACGCATCTTCCGTTTCTTTACTAAAAACCTCGGTTCTAATATTTTTTATCTCCATCCACTCAAGGATATGTTAGATGATAGAGATATTGCAGTACGAGTTCATGCGAAATGCGTTCATTATTGCGTTGTTAGCCAGCGTTGCGTGCGGTATCGTGGGCGTTTACGTGGTGGTGAAGCGGATAGTATTCATAAGTGGTGGCATAGCGCATGCGGCATTTGGTGGTATCGGGCTGGGCTATTTCATCGGGCTGGATCCCATTATATGTGTCGTGCCTTTCAGTATCGTGTCCGCACTGAGTATGGGTATCGTGAGCAGAAGGACGAAGTTACCTGAAGATACTGCAATTGGTATCCTCTGGGCTACCGGTATGGCGCTTGGCATCATCTTCGTTGCGTTAACGCCGGGTTATGCACCCGACCTCTTCGGGTATCTATTCGGTAATATCCTGACTGTGCCATATTCTGATATCATCCTCACACTGGCTCTCGATATCGTCATCATCGCGGTGATTGCGCTGTATTATCATGAATTTGAGGCGGTAGCATTTGATGAGGAGTATGCAACAGCGATAGGGCTTCCAGCGGAGCGGCTGTATCTGCTCCTGTTATGCCTCGTTGCTCTGACTGTGGTAGCGCTTATAAGGGTGGTGGGTATCATCCTCGTAATTGCCCTACTGACTCTACCGCCAGCAATCAGCAGGCTATTCTCTTCTCGTATGCACAGCATGATCTTCCTGTCCATCGCTATTTCCGCAGCAGTATCTATATCCGGGTTGTTTCTCGCCTACGTGACCGACCTGCCATCAGGAGCGACAATTGTTATGCTCTCGGCGGTGGTATTCATGCTCTCCTGCGTATCCTCTCACCTTCATTCCAAACCCAGCCGTACGAGCGATTAACAGGGCGTTGTTTTATTTATATTATCCCATAACACTATAAGTATTGGAGATGGAAGATGGCGGAGATATTAAGAGCAGAGGGGCTTTGTAAGACGTATAAGCTGAGCGAGATAGGAAAAGAGGTGGTTGCGCTCGATGACGTCTCTTTCAGGCAGGCTAAGGGCGAAGTGCTGGGAATAATAGGTAAGAGCGGTGCGGGTAAGACTACACTGCTCCGTATGCTCCGTGGTTATGAACGTTTTGATGCCGGTACCATAGTACTGGATGGTGTGAAGGTGAATCATGATTCTCCGTATGAAGAGTACCGGAAATTGCAGAAGAAGACGGCGTTTCATATTCAACGCTCTTTCGCACTCTGGAATCAGAGTGTGGTGAACAATATTATATTGAAGCTGAGAGCAGTGCAGACAGGCATGGAGGAGTTACCGCAGTATGAGGACGAATACGAGGAATTAAAGGAGCAGGCACTTGAGATACTCGACCTCGTGGGTATGCGCGAGAAGTACAACTATTTCTATCCGATTTTGAGTGGCGGTGAGAAACAGAGGGTCTTGCTCGCACGTCAAATCGTGAAATCGCCATCGCTATTACTGCTCGACGAGCCCGGTACGATGTCAGACCCGATAACACGCGAGCAATTACTGGAGAGTGTGAAGCGTGTAAATGAATTAACAGGCATCAGCATATTGATCGTATCGCATATGCCGGAGGTGCATCGCTATCTATCGGACAGGCTTATCTGGATAGAAGATGGGCGGATAAGAGAGGAAGGCGATGTAGAGCACATAATAGGCAAATTCATGTCCCAGCTCGAGCCGATGGAGCCTCTTCAGCCTGTAAGAAACAGACGAGACATCATGATTGATATTAATGGTGTCTGGAAGAAGTACGTAATATACACAAGCAATACACTGATAAAGACGATAGAGATGCCCGACCTGAACCTCAAGATACCACGTGGCGAGATACTTGGCATAATAGGTCCTTCCGCGATGGGCAAGACGGTCTTAATCCGGATGCTCGCAGGTATTGAACAGCCGGATAAGGGTCAGGTATTGTATAAGATAGGGACAGTGGATTTCGCAAATATCGCAGCCCTGGGCAGCAAGCGAGCGATGGAGGCGAGGACGAAGCTGGGCATCCTCCACCAGGAGTTCACACTCCCGCCTTATCAGCTCGTTCAGGACGCTTTTGCGCAGAAACTGGGCGTGAAGAAGCTGGAGATGGTACGACAGGCGATGGAGAGGGCGAAAGAGCTGGGCATCAGCAATGTGACGCTCGACGCACTCTTGCGAATTGCGGATATGCCGGAGTTAGAGGCGAAGCAGAAGCTTGAGGATCTGGGGCTCGATACCGGCATTTTAGATGAGCTATTCCCGAAGTTACCGATTGAAGAGACGTTTGAAGCTGCGAAGAAGTATTTGAAAGCGTTAGATTTACCGGAGGGGATATTCCTGCGGCATAATGCGGAAGCGAGTGCGGGTGAGCGTGTCAGACTGGCGATAGCCATCATGATGTCGGCGAAGCCGGAGGTGCTATTGCTGGATGAGCCTTTCGGTGATCTCGATCCTGTTTCAATGCGGAAGATAGCCAATTCGATAAAGAGGTTGAACCGTGAGTTCAACACGACGATACTGGTGGTGAGTCATCAGCTCGACGTTGTCCGTGAGCTCGCGCACGAGGCGATAATGATAGACGAGGGAGAGATAGTGATGCGTGGCGACCCGGATGAGGTATGTGATGCTTTTATAGAACTGGGTAAACCAGAGCAATAAGCTCCGCTGGTGTAGTCCGGCCAAGCATAAGGGCCTCTCGAGCCCTTGACCGGGGTTCAAATCCCCGGCGGAGCATTTTTATGATGAAATGAATCCAGACACGAGGATAGAAGATGCGAGCAGGATACTGGTTCTTGACCCCATTCATGGCGCTGAAGTGATTGCCAGCGAGCTAAAAGAGCTGGGTAAAGATGTTGAGGTCTTCAATCCATACAGGGAGCCTTTTAAGGGCGATTTGAATTACGACCTGGTTATTGCACCTGTGCATCTGAGCCCGAACTTTGAGATAATGAAGCGAGTGTCGGATATACCGGTTATGAGCCACCATGAGGCGGTGAAGGGCATAGCGAGCCTGAATAGCTTATTCTCTGATTTGAATGTCGTGGAAGTCACGGGAACAACGAAGAAGACCACAACATGCGAGTTGATATATCAGCTGTTAAAATCCATGAGCGTAGTTCTGCATGCCAGTTCAGGCACGAGATACCACCATAACGGTGAAGAAGTGAAACTGCCGAGGCTCAGAGGTAGCAACACACCCGCGAACATACTAAAAGCCATGCGTATGGCGCGCGATATGGGACTCAACCCGGATATAGCGGTTTTTGAGGTCTCGCTCGGTTTCACAGGTTCTGGCGATGTGGGAGTGCTGACAAGCATAGATGCTGACTATAAGGTTGCCGGAGGCACGAAGAGAGCGTCCGATGTGAAGGTAGCTTCGATTAAGAATTATGATGATGGCATTATTGTGCATCCCGGCATACTCTCCACGATTGGTAATAGTTACGGCGATGGAGGCGAGAACCTCAGGATAGAGCGTGAGATAGCGAAATTCGAACGGCTGAGGACCATAACCGGTGAGATCATCAGTGGTGAGATTGCGTTTGCACCGTTCAAGTGGCGTATAGGCGGTGATTATTACCGGAACTGCCTGGAGGCTGCGCTATGTGCGGTACTGAGCATGGGAATTGCACCAGAAGAGCTCAACACAGGCGATTTCAGAGCGGTAGATGGGCGTATGAGCGTGAAGGAGTTAAAAGGGCGCGTATTGATTGATAATTCCGGGTCGGGCACGAACCTGAAGTTCCTGAACGCTGTCGTTGATGCTGCACGGGAGCTATCAGAGGAGCAACGTATGATTCTCATAGCCGGGGAAGATACACCATACGTGTGTGAGGGTGTGGATATGGAGGAATTGAAACAGGTGCTCACTGACAGAAGGTTCAAAGAGGTGATAATTGTGGGTAATAAGATTGATGGTGCTGGTTTCGCTACCAATATTGAGGATGCGCTGGAGAATGCGATTGCACACTCGGACGAGGGCGACGTGATTATATCTTACGTGAAGACCCTGAGGTGAGCGATATGGCGGAAGAAGAGCCGGAACGGGTCATAGAAGTCAGTGTAGAGGAGGAGATGAAGAGCTCCTATATTGATTACGCAATGAGTGTGATTGCGGGTAGAGCTCTTCCTGATGCTCGTGATGGCTTGAAACCCGTGCATCGGCGTATTTTATTCGGGATGCACGAACTCGGTGTCACCCACGACCGCCCACATAAGAAATCAGCGCGTATCGTGGGAGATGTGCTCGGTAAGTACCATCCACATGGCGATGTCGCCGTTTATGATACGCTTGTGCGTATGGCACAGGATTTCTCATACCGCTACCCGCTGATAGATGGACAGGGCAATTTCGGTAGCATAGATGGCGATGCACCGGCGGCGATGCGCTACACGGAAGCGAGGCTATCCAGGATAGCGGAAGAACTGCTGACCGACATTGATAAGGATACGGTCAACTGGGTGGCGAACTTCGATAACACGCTGAAGGAGCCGGAGGTATTGCCCGCAAAGCTGCCCAATCTACTCATCAATGGCTCTTCCGGTATCGCAGTCGGTATGGCGACGAACATGCCGCCGCATAACCTGAGCGAGGTGGTGGATGGCATCATAAAAGTGATAGACGAGCCGGAAGTGGGCATAGAAGAATTGATGGAGATAATAAAAGCTCCTGATTTCCCGACCGGCGGTATCATATCCGGCTATGAGGGCATAAGAGACGCATATAAGACGGGCAAGGGCAGTATAAGGGTAAGAGCAAAGGTGGAGATAGAGACCAGGGGTAAACGGCAGAGTATTATCATAACCGAGATACCGTATCAGGTGAACAAGAGCAAACTGGTAGAAGAGATAGCGGAGTTCGTGAAGAAGTTCCACGTGGAGAGCATAAGTGGACTGCGCGATGAATCGGATCGTAAAGGTCTGCGGGTGGTTGTGGAGCTGAAACAGGGTGCGAACGCATCCATCATACTCAACAGGCTATATAAGCATACACAACTGGAATCCACCTTCGGCGTGATCAATCTCGCACTGGTGGACGGTGTGCCGAAGGTACTGACGCTGAAGGAGCTGATCAGGTGCTACATAGAGCACAGGCGAGAGGTCACAAAGCGGAGGTTACGATACGAACTTGAACGTGCGGAGAAGCGTAGGCACATACTTGAAGGGCTCATCACTGCCATATCACATATAGAAGAGGTGGTACAGCTGATAAAGAGCTCAAGTGATACAAAGACGGCGAAAGAATCGTTAATTGCGAGCTTTGGGCTGAGTGAATTACAGGCGAAGGAGATACTGGAGATGCGGCTATCGCGACTGAGCGCACTGGAGAGCGAGAAGATAGAGCGCGAGTGCGAGGAGCAGGAAGCGAGGATAAAGTGGTTGAGAGAGGTACTGGCATCGGAAGCACGGATACTGGAAGTGATAAAGGAGGAGTTGAAAGAGCTCAAGGATAAGTACGGCGATGCACGCAGGACGGTGATAGAAGAGACGAAACGGGTGTTGAGTGAACGAGATTTTGTGGAAGAGGAGAAAGTGATTCTATTCTTCACGGCTCGTAATTATGTCAAGCGAATATCGGCGAATATATTCAAGCGTCAGAGGCGAGGCGGTAAAGGTATAGCGGTGATAGAGAAGAAGGACGGGGATAAAATCGCCAATTTCATTCGCGCATCCACGAGGGAACGAATATTACTGTTTACCAGATACGGCAGGGTCTATCGTGTGAACACGTATGAGATACCACCGGGTAGCAGGCATGCGAGAGGAAAAACGCTGGTGAATATACCGGGTTTGTGTATAAACAGCACAGGAGATGAGGAGTTCGTGGCTGCTCTACCGATACCGGAAGCCGTGGATAATGCAATGAACCAGGGCGTTCATATCATCCTTGCAACCGCGCGTGGGGTGGTCAAGCGCATTTCCCTCGCCAGTTTGAGGTCAATACGTACCACAGGTATAGTTGCCGCTCGTGTTGATCCCATGGATTCGCTCGTGGATGCGGTACTGATAAGTAACGAACGGATGGGGATAATACTGGGTTCGCGCAGTGGTAAGGCGATACTGTTTCACGGTGATGAGCTGCGTGAGATGGGCAGATATGCATCAGGTGTGCGGGGTATGCGACTCGAGCCGGGTGATGAGATAGCGGATATGGAAGTGGTTGATTTGAGTAAGAATACGGCGAAGGTGGTCATAATATCAGAGCGTGGCTATGGTAAGAGGACACGGCTGGATGAGTTCAGGGAGACACACCGTGGTGGTAAGGGTGTTATAAGTATGCGGGTGAGTGATAAAACTGGCAGGGTTGTGTGCATAAAGCAGGTGGAGGAGACCGATGAATTGATGCTCGTCACGTCTGATGGCATGGTGATGAAGATGCTGGCACGCAACATACCGGTTCAGGGCAGGCATTCGCGGGGCGTACGATTGATGAATGTGAATGAGGGTGAGCGAGTAATAGGTGCTTATGCGGTTTGAAATTCGATACCGGGACAAATGAAGGACTATGGCTTCTTGTTCTTCAGTTTTAACCTGTAATAACTCAGCGGATGTGATACCTTCTCACACAGTTCGTCTTTACCCACACAGTTGCCGTAGGTACGCATTGTAGCGCAAGAAGGTGCGGTATAGCGCGTGCCACCACGGACACCCGCGATATGTTCCACCTGATATCGTGTCATGCTCTCATTGAAATCGGGCGAGTTCCTGTATAATTCTATCACCTCCTCTACTGAGAGTCCAGCATTGAGAAGAAAGGCAGTAACGGCGAATCGCGCGCTATGTGGTATATTCATACCCTCCTCCAGATTGCGGAGGATGGTTTTTATACATGGTGGGAACGAATCGGGCTCGCCACCAGAAGGTGCACGGAACTCATCCGTTTTCGTGCGCCTGAGCACCAGTTCCTGCTTTATCTGCTCTATATGCGCTCGCAACGAATTGCATATCTCTTCAGGCACGTCCAGTGGTAAACCCTTCATCACGCGTTCATATATGGCTTCCTGGAGAAGCCGCACAAATTCGCTCACGTTGAGCTTCACTTTACCCTGAACAAGGCTACGATTCACCAGTTTCCATCTCTTATCCCTGAGATTGAGGGTCAATCGGAGATAATCTGTGAAAGGCAGGAGAACATACCCGGATGATATCTCGGCATGGATATCGAGGTCCACAGCCAGTTTATAAAGGATATCTATACCATGATGCAGGTCTTCCATTATACGCCTGTATGCGCCTTTTGCCTCCGCGAGTGCATATCTGCGGACGAGGTAAGGGTCACGGATGCATGATACGAGGATACGTGCGAAAGGATAAGATAGCAGTTCCATCTGCGCCTGCAACTCATCCGTTATAACGGATCTCTCTACGCAACCGGTTCTTATGGCTTCTATCACACGCTCCCGGGCTCTTATCCTGGCGGGAACCGAGCTGATTAGATGATCGAGAGTGAGTCCCGACTCTTTTACATATTCAGATGCCACGGGCAGGAACGGATAAAGGCAGAGGTATGAATAACGTCCATGCATGTTGACTGTTAGATTATTACCGGTTTATAGTTAAATTAGCATACCCCTTATTGAGCTGAAGCAGATGAACCAGAGAAAGGGGGCTTTGAAATCGGAATAGAAGTTGAAGAAGGAGATAAGAGGCTAACACTTCGGTAGGGATGAGGAGGTTCCACAAGCTGGCAAGAGCTCACAGGCGAGATGATCCCGGATCAGAAGTAGCATAGGGTGTCACATACCGAGTATCCCCCGTGGTCTTACAAAAAGAACAGCAATCATTATGGCAAATGCTACCACAAGCTTATATTCTGTCGGCAAGATCGCCGTACTCAGCTCTTCTGCCAGACCTATTATGAGCCCACCCCCCATCGCCCCGTACGGACTGCCGATACCGCCGAGGATAACCGCAGCAAAGATCGGGAGCAGCATGAACCAGCCCATATTTGGGTTGATGTTTGTTATCAATCCGTATAATACACCGCCAACCGCCGCAAGAGCCATTCCAATAGCCCACGTGTATCGTATCACACGGTCAACATCAATCCCCGAAGCCCTTGCAAGGTCTGTGTTATCGGACAATGCTCGCATCGCCTTGCCAATCGTGGTCTTCTTCAAGAGATGGTGGACGAGAAACATACAGATTACCGCGACGATTATGACGACGATCTGATTCTGCGTGATGACCACGCTGCCCAGTTCTATCGCAGGCTTTACCGGCAGGTCATAGCGTTTGATGTCCGGACCCCAGAGGAATATAATGAGATTCCTGAGGAAGAGTGCCAGACCGATAGAGATGATGATCAAAGTTACACTGCCAGCGCCTTTATCACGCATTGGCTTCCAGATCATATAATCGCAAGCCACCGCTACAAGCGCTGTAATAACCACCGCGATTGCACCTGCGGGAATAAAGGGAATACCCAGAATCACGCTGAATACAAAGGTGAGATAAGCGCCGAGGGCAAGGAAATCGCCGTGTGCGAAATTAGCAAAATTCAGAATGCTATACGTCATGGATAGCCCGATAGCCGCGAGTGCTAAAATACTACCAAGCACGAGTCCGTTGATGACCAGCTGTAACATCTGGAAGCTCAGCAATCCTTTAATTGCATTCCCATATATGGGAGCTAAGTAAATAAATAAAACCGAAAATTGTTTAAAGAGGGAGTGCTTTCCTTTACACTGAGGGATAGATAAAGCGAAGAGGAGAGGGATTATGAATAAGAAAGAAGCTGGAGCAGATTTAGTGATAGCAGCTTTGATTCTGGCAGTCTTCCTGCCGTGGTGCACAGTGGCAGCTGTGGAGGAGGTAAAAATTGGGGTTATGCAGGCATTAACCGGAGACCTCGGTACTTACGGGCAACCGATGACCGATGCGATACTCCTGGCGGTGAAAGAGGTGAATGAGAACGGAGGTGTGCTAAATGGAACGTTGACAGTCATCGTGGAAGACACACAAACGTCGGAGGTAGCAGCCGTGGACGCAGCAAACAAGCTCGTTAAGGTGGACAAGGTACCAGTAATAATCGGTACAACAGGCAGCGGACCCAGTATGGCAATCATTGATATTACCACAGGCAACGGCGTAATTCAGATCTCGTCGTCCAATACAGCACCTGATTTCACCACATACCCGGACAACGACCTGTACTTCAGGACATGCCCCTCAGACGCATTACAGGGAAAGGCAATGGCGCGGCTCGCCATCAAAGAAGGCTATAAAAACGCAAGTACTCTGGTACTGAACAACCCGTATGGGGTGGGTTTCGAGGAGGTCTTCGTGGATGAGTTCGAAACTCTCGGCGGTACGGTACTGGAGACTGTGAGATACGACCCTGCGGGTACTATCTTCGACTCCGAGGTTGAGAAAGCCTGCCGTTCAAAACCCGATTTCGTAATGCTATGCTCATATCCAGAGACTGGAAGTGTGATATTGAGAACTGCGTACGAGAAAGGGTATATGAAGGATATTGGCTGGCTCCTTTCCGAAGGGCTCAGAGATGAAACACTGGCTGAGATGGTAGGCAAAGACGCCGCCGGTAACTACATCATAGCAGGGCTGAAAGGCACAACGCCAGACCCGAGAGCGGCAGGTCCATCGTACGAGGCATTCAAAGAGAAGTACAAAGCAGAGTACGGAAGAGATGTAACAACCTACTGTTCTAACAGTTACGATGCCGCGGCGGTCGTGGCACTGGCAATCGAGAAAGCAGGTAAAGCAGAAGGGACTGCTATCCGGGACAGTATAAGAGAGGTTGCAAATCCACCGGGAGAAGAGGTCAGCGATATCGGAGAAGCACTGAGACTCATCCGTGAGGGCAAGGATATAAACTATCAGGGCGCTTCGGGTGAGATCACCTTCGATGAGAATGGTGACGTACTCGGTGTTTACTGTGAATTCTCAATCGCAGATGATGGAAGCATTGAGCTGGGTGAGACCATCCCGCTTGAGGGTGAAGTAACGCCAGCACCTACCGCAACACC
>JAODGP010000059.1:37827-38184 GCA_025464345.1 Methanosarcinales archaeon
ACCTACCGCAACACCAACGCCGACACCTACCGCAACACCTGCACCTACCGCAACACCAACACCCGAAGAGCCGGGCTTCGAAGCGATATCCGCCATCACAGGAATGCTCGCCATTGCATATTTAGTGGTGCGAAAAAGAGGGAAGTGTACGTGAAGAGGATGCTTTTAATCCTCCTTTCTTTTATTTTTTGTCACATCAACGAGATACTTGACCATGCAGGCATGTTCAACCGAACTGAGGATGACAAAAGCCTCATCAACCGTGGCACCACGTGCAAATGTGCCATGACCGCGTGCGATCACCGCCTTGTGATCCTTTAGTGCCTTAGCAGCGTTGATAGCCAGCTCTTCTGAGCC
>JAODGP010000060.1:0-4050 GCA_025464345.1 Methanosarcinales archaeon
AATTAGGCTAATAGATGAAATTTCAGACAAAGGTATTGATAAAGTCAGACAGATACTCACTGATAATGGTGGTGTTGTAAGTGTAAGATAAAATGGGAACGAGGAGATATGGATATCACCCCAGAAAAAAAGCTCGATGAAAATAAACATTTTGTTTAAATTTAAGGATTAGATTTCAATTCAGGAATGTTTAGCAAGATACTATCTTCGCAACAAAGCAAAGCCAATCATCATCACTACTCCAATCAATCATTTTTACTCCTATGCTATTGAACAGAGCTTTAAAATCTTTTCCCCTATCTCTCTCAATTATCCTCGAAAAAATTACAAATTTCAATACTTTTTCGTAATTTCTTAAATCATTTAACGTCATACACATGATAAGGAGCTCGCTCTTATCTCATTCCACGATACCGGTCTATCCTTCTCTTTCAATATCCGTGCCACCTCGCTCTTGAACCGCTCGTATGACATTCAGCCACGTCTCACCTCCTTACGCTGTGCCATGCGATAGCCACACACAACGCTTATATACCCACATAGCTTCTTATCCAGCTCTTCTTTGCCGGTATCAACCATCAGAAAAGGTGTTTCATATAACTTCTGCGGCGTTGCCAGCACGATTATATTATCTATGCCCACTCGCTCTATCACCTCTGCACTTATCTGCTGATTGCCTCTACCGAATATGAAGCCCTGCGCCCCTATCGGGCTGACCATTATCTTCACCCTTGATTCGTTCTCAATAATACGGAGCAATTCCCGCTCTGTCAGGTCTTTACCCACGAGCTTGCCGTTCTTAACGGCATCAACACCGAGCAGTGTCTTATCGAGATGCATCATCTCGGCTATCTTATAAATGGTGGTGCCCGCACCCATGATGTAGAGCTCATCCTTTGTCATGAACTCACATGCGAATCGTGCAATATCCTCCTTCGCTCGCTCCTCATCCACGCTCTGAATGATACTCTTGCCCGGCTGTACCAGAGCCGGCACGTAGGGTGTGCGTGCATATCCAAACACACGCATTCGCAGTTCATTACGCCTGTATGCAGCTTCATCCGTATCCATTATCTCAGCATCTCGCAGCTCCGTCTCACCACGGCAGAAGCGTTCCACTATCCGTGCAGCACTCCGTGGCGTTATTGCGAATACAGCAGAATGCATCTTCACACCCGCGGGAATACCCAGTATCGGCACTTCCCTGCCTGTAACGCTGAAGATGTCACGTGCGGTGCCATCACCGCCACAGAATAGCAGCAGGTCTATACCCTCACGTAAGAATATCTCACACGCTCGCTTCGTATCCTCACATGTGCTCATCCCCTCATGGGAGTATACGACCTCATAACGCTGCCTGACGAGCGCTTCCTCGCCCATATCACCACCGCAGGTGAATATCTCCGTTGCTGAATCAACGCTCAGTTCCTGCATACATTGCCTCGCTCTATTGCACGCAACAGGGCTCGCACCTCGCTTCAATGCCTCCTCCACCAGCCCATCCGTGCCCTTAAGTGCGACTGAACCACCCATGCCCGCTATCGGATTGACCAGAAATCCGAGCTTCATCTCTTATTCAGTGCCACTACTTTGCCATTCTCATCCATGATGAACTCAATGAGGAACCTCTCAACTTTATGCGATTTCGGGTTCCATGTCCTGCCACAGGTGCCACACTCTACATCACTGCCGAGTTCCATCACATACCAGCTCGCATCTGCGTATGGCGCACCACAGTGAGGGCATATACTCACCGCAACATCCAGATACGCCTTCTTTTTACTATTTTCTACCATTCCCACGCCTCCGGTTCAATAATACCACCACTGAGAAAGCCACGAGCACCGCGGGTGCACAGTATCCCTCTGTCTCTGGTTCCTGTGTTGATACAGGTGAAGCACCGGGTCCCGTCATGACGTTAGAAATCTCAATAGCGAACTCAGTAGCACATTCGGGTCCCTTAGCTGTTACTATATTGCCTGATACCACAACATCTCCGCCCGTATACCGGCATCCATTCTTTATCATCTCATCTCTCGCTGCCGGATATGCCGTGCACTCCTTATCCGTGAGAATACCCGCACGTGCCAGCACCACAGGCGAGAGGCAAATAGCAGCAACTGTCCGGTTAGCTGCATATGCATCACGAACCAGCGCTATCAATCTCGGGTCATTCCACAGATATTGCTTCGAGCCGACACCGCCAGCAATAACGATAGCGTCATAATCAGAGATATCCACATCGTCAAGTGAAAGATTCACTTTCATTTCGTGCCCTGACATGCCCCTCGCAATGCCACGATGCGTACTTGCCACATCCACCTCCGCTCCATGCTCAATGAATATATCACGAGGCACTGATAGTTCCTCTTCTTTATAGCCATCAGGAGCTATCACCATCAAAACCCGTTTGCCTTCAAGCTCATTCGCACATGATACGGGCATGGCTGACGCTACCAGAATCGCCATCAATACGATCGCAGTTAATAATACCCTTACTTCCATTTCATATTTATTATACCTCAACTTGCAGCAGCTCGGTACTTCGGATGGTACTTCTTTATTATATGCTCGTCAATTCGCTTGAGTTCGCCTTCCGGCAGTGTTGCCAGTAGCTCCCAGCCGAGATCCAGTGTCTCCTCAATACTCCTGTCCTCGTTCTGACCCTGAGTAACAAATCGCTTCTCAAACACGTCTGCGAACTCCAGATATTTACGATCCCTGGCTGTTAGCGCCTCTTCCCCCACCACCGCCACCAGGTCGCGCATATCTCTACCCTCGGCATAGCCCGCATATAGCTGGTTTGATACACCTGCATGGTCCTCTCGAGTCCGCCCGGGTCCTATACCCTCGTCCATCAATCTCGATAGCGAAGGCAGGACGTCCACTGGCGGATATATTCCACGTCTGTGCAGGTCTCGTGATAGCACGAACTGACCCTCTGTTATGTAACCCGTGAGGTCCGGTATCGGATGCGTGATGTCATCATCCGGCATACTTAAAATGGGTATCTGCGTAATGGACCCTTTTCGATTTTTTATCCTGCCCGCGCGCTCGTAAATCGTGGATAGATCGGTATACATGTAGCCGGGATAACCACGCCTGCCCGGCACCTCCTCCCGTGCCGCTGATATCTCCCTCAGTGCTTCACAGTAGTTCGTCATGTCCGTCAGTATCACCAGAATATGCATATCATACTCGTAAGCGAGGAACTCAGCAGTGGTAAGTGCCATTCGTGGTGTTATTACACGCTCAATTGCAGGGTCGTCTGCAAGATTGATGAATGCGACTATACGCTCAATAGCACCTGTGCGCTCGAAATCGCGCATGAAGAACGAAGCCTCCTCATGGGTGATTCCCATTGCCGCAAATACAACGGAGAACGGCTCTCCAGTTGTTAATACCTTCGCCTGCCTCGCTATCTGAGCGGCGAGTGCGTTATGCGGCATACCGGCACCAGAGAATATCGGTAACTTCTGCCCTCGCACAAGTGTGTTCATACCATCAATGGTGGAAATACCGGTCTGTATGAACTCACGAGGATAGTCCCTGGCTGAGGGGTTTATCGCAGCGCCGATGATTGGCAGCCGCTCCTCCGCTATTATCTCCGGTCCACCATCGCGCGGATTGCCCAACCCGTCAAAGAATCGCCCAACCATATCCTGCGATACGCTCACCCGCATTATGTCCCCTGTGAACCGCACTCGTGTCCTTGAGGTGTCTATGCCAGATGTACCCTCGAATACCTGGATCACAGCGAGCCCCGTACTCGCTTCCAGAACCTGCCCGGTCTTCTCCTCGCCCTCCGGCGTTACTATCTTCACCACTTCGCCGTAAGAAACTCCCTCCACTCCTTCCACCACAATGAGAGGTCCCGCAGCCTCTTTTATCGTGGTATATTCCCTCGCTGATAGATCTACCGCCATCTCATTTCACCTCCGACTTTCTTTACCTTTGTAGCCCTCTGTAAGGGCTTAGTAAGAACTAAAAACTTTTGAAAAAGAAAAAGCTTTACTGAAACTTTAAGTTTTATCAAAGAACTTCACCCCA
>JAODGP010000060.1:4430-5860 GCA_025464345.1 Methanosarcinales archaeon
TATGTGCCTGCGCCGGTGTCGAAAGTCACGCCGGTTTTAACCGTAAGATTCACTGATACGTTTGTCGGGTTTTCATCCGGGTCATTGTTGCTTATGGTGATATTCGCACTATAATCTCCTGGTTCAAGCCCTGTTGTGTTTATAGTTACTGTTATTTCATCGTAATAACCTGGTTCCACTGAGCCTGAATCTGGAGATTCAGCCACCCATGGACTGTTGTCTGTTATGGTGTATGTAAGGGTGGCATTTCCGTTATTCCCGATCTTGAACATGTAATCTTCAGTTACATCCTGTAACAATATCACATCGAAAGTGCCGGGGTCAATCCAGATGTCTGGCTGAGTCTGCGGACCGATTGCCTCAAATGCATTAACTGCGTCAGCCCTGCCGTATCCATAGATGTAATCGTAACCTGAAATGTTCAAATCCACTGCTGATGAGCACAGTGCCTCCCTAATTTCATCGCCGGGCTCATCTGGAAATGCACTCCAGAGCTGTGCTGCGATAGCGGCAATGTGCGGTGCCGCAGCACTGGTGCCATAAAACCTGTAATTACTGCCGTCCCATGATCCAAAACCACCCGCACCTGTTATCAGCACACCATCAACTCCGCACAAATCCGGTTTAGAGCGTGTCTCTGGTGATGGATAGCTGATTGTCACCGGACCCTGAGATGAGAAAGGCTCAATATCGTCATTCCCCGGATCGCTGGCGTCAATTGCACCAGCAGCAATGACACCCGGCACTGCGGGATGCCCGAAAATAGAGTCGGTAGCGTTGATATTGTTGATATAAACAAATGCGCCTCCGCTCGTATAAATGAAAACCTCAAGTGTTTTCGTCTCGGCTTCGCCATTATAGTTGTTAACATCAATTTCAGCGTCAATTGCGGAATCACCGGTGTTAGTATAAGTGAGGAATTCGAGCGGGTCATCATCGCCATCTTGAGTATAAGTGCTATAAGCCAATGCGTCATATTCGGGATATTTATACAGATAAAGGTCGTAGTCATTGCCTGAGGAACCGAACCTGTCATTCCATTGCAGGACGACTCTTACCTGACCATTCGGAGGGATATTCACATATAGATATTTATAATCAAGCGCGGAACCTCTGCTGAAATCGTGGAAGTTATAACCATCATTGTAATAATCGCCCTGGTAATGTTTGTTACCAGCGTTGCCTGCGGAGGAGACATAGACGATATCGTTACTGGAGAGCACGGATTTGACATGCGAAGCGACTATACCATCCTCGAAGAAAGGTTCTGTAATCCAGCCAATATCATCACAGATCACATCGCATCCGGCGGTCACAAGCGCATCAATGGCATTGTTAAAAGCTATCTTGTTTGCTCCGCAATCGTGGAAGTACAGGTCTGCCCCGGGCACCATATCGTGAACGATCTCGAGCATGGCTGTTCCTTCATC
>JAODGP010000060.1:6180-6668 GCA_025464345.1 Methanosarcinales archaeon
CGGCTTCAGTATAAACGGAGCTTGCCGGACGGAACTGCCCCAGGCGTTTCATCTGCATTTCAAGCTCTTCTATGGTCTGTCCCACGGGGAGAAAACTTTTATCTGTCAGTTGAAGCAGGTCGGTACTGAGTTTCTTTTGTGCATCACTGAGGTTTGATTTGGCATTTTCTATTTGCATGATACTTTTCGCTTTAGAAATAGAAGACACATCTGTGGTTACTATGGCATTTGTATTCAATATTTCTGATGCTATGCCAGGTATTGTGGCTGTAAACATGTAAACTGCTATTATCACTGCAAACAGAATCCCTATCGCTTCTTTCTTTTTGCTTTTCATTCTCTTATTTCAAAAGTATGATAATAAAAATAAAATTTTCGTTACATAGCTCATGACCACAGTCGTATCGCAGGTATCCAGTCGCTGTATTCTTTGCCATTCGCATCAATGAACGAAGTGCAATTGATGAACGAGCCGTCCAGAGTGGTGT
>JAODGP010000061.1 GCA_025464345.1 Methanosarcinales archaeon
ATATCCGAACATGGTTCGCATATCCATCCCTTTGGGCGAACTCCTCTATCTTCAATCATCTTCCCCATCCTTTACCACTTCACTCATTCTTTTAATCCTCCAGATACTTTTGTGTTTTAGTATGCGATAAAGGCATTTAAAGGTAGACCTTCAAATGTCGGTTTGGCAATACCACTTGGAATTCTCGTCGCAAATTGGCTATTTGAGCATAGGGAAGAGCTCGAAGAACTTGGTGTGAATATGATTATACCAGTTCCTTCCGGTGAAGAAAGGGTAATCGAGGTCGGATTTGACCATATCTCGGAGATATTGAAAGTTGTGCAGGGTTTGGTGGATTTCATTGAGATAAAATTCGTTCTCACAAGGGTGAGAGGAGTTAGATTGTGGGGTTCGGTGGCTAACATTTTCACCACCAAAAATGGAGGTGAGAAAATGCAGACATACGCAAATCTCCAGGAGACCTTATTACAATTGTTTGCAAAAACCGGGCTACACTTATCAAAGCCGTTGAGAGCGATGCTTGCGTCGCTGATTGTCTGCCTGCCGGAGAACAACAAGGCTAGTGCTTATCGGTCAACAGTAATGCGAACGTCATGGGCTGCATACAGCGCATTCGCAGGTTTCCAACAGGAGGAGACTGGTGATGTGCGCAGCCCACCGAAAGGCAAGACGCGCATGACAGGTCTCTTCCTGAACAGCTTCAGGAGTATATCCAATCACATCAGACGCGCTACCATTGAAAAGTTTATAGTTTTCATCCGGAATCTGCTTAAACCGTTCTTCGATGCGTGGAAGATCCCGGCGTTCGTATCTGGAACTGCCGCTAATTGAGACTGAACCTTCTCCCTTCTATTCTCTCCGCTCTACCGTCTCCTCACAATAGTTTTATACCCCTTTCTCGTGCCTTTCGCTCCTCTTCCGGGTCCCAATCGGTATTTGGGGGCGGTATTTTCAGCGGCTGGGGCTCCTCTCCATTATTCCACAGCTGCACCACCGGATGATTAACACGTTTCAGGAACGCACGTAGCTCTAAGGGGTCAGTACAATCCTCTTCGGTCGCTATTCGCGGATATATCTCCTGCGGTATGAATTCCGTAAGTGCCTCTTTAAACTCCTTCGGCATCCATACAATGCGATTCCACCCGCCATCGGCGCGAACGAACTTCTTAGACCGCGGTGTCCTGAACGATATACCGCAATATCCATGATTCTGGAGTCCACCACTGATGAGCCCTGCAAGTCTCGAGAATGTCAGCCCGAGCGGTGTCTCACCCGCATATCTGCGATCCACCAGCCCCAGACCATCCACTTCCGGTATATAAAATATCGCAGCCTCGAAACAGCCACAGTTCGTCTGTGGATACGTTATTGAGGAATACATCACCACACGCTTATATGTCCTGTTCGATTTCTCATATATCTTCTCGTTCACGCCGGTGTATTCTCCACCTATGGGGTCTATGCATTCGCCCAGCGGCATCTCAAATATGTACCCGTAAGGGTCGAGATCGCACATCACCTTCGCACCCATCCATGTGATAATCCCGCAATATGGTGGTCTATCCGGCGCCACCACGCATACATGCGTGGGTGCAAACGTCTGGCAGATGGTACATCCATAGAAAGTATCAACATCCTCATCCGAGAAACGGCGAGCATGCTCGTCCACTCGCTCCCAGTAGGGTGCACAGACATTATCTATTATGCTCTTCGTCAGTTTCGAGCCACCGAGTTCTTCAGTCGCTATCAGTATCTTCACATCCGCTCGCTCGACCATGGGAAACTGTATCTTACACAGATTTATCATCGCCTGTCCGAGGCGTTTGAAATCGTGCTTATGTGCATATTTCTTATGTAATCTCAGCCAGATCGTGTCACGCGTATTGAGCAGCATCCAGCCTTCACCCTGCTCCAGTGCGAAATAAGTCCATCGTGTCAGGAGATCCAGATGATCGTCCGTGAGATACCTGCCGTAATATCTGACCCAGAACCCGAAAGGTAGTGATTTGCCCGCTATATCCTCTATCTCCGGTCCTATCACCTCTATTCGCCCGTCCTCTATTCGCTCTGCATCCTTAACCACTTCAATGAAGAAGAAACTCGTGTAGCGGTGTTTAGGTCCACCCAGCTCGCAGTACATATCATGCTTACGCACACGCAGTCCGAACTGTCTGGGCGAGATATCGAATTTTATACCCTCAAAGAACCGTTCAGGCTCGGTCGGTGCGAAGAAGACCTCACCCTCAGGTAAAGAGTCCCAGACCTTCTGTCGCATACGCGCTTCCTCGTCTTCCATCACTCCTGACATTGCTACCACAGGTTTACCCTTATCTGTTCGCCCTCTTCTATACCTTCACTGTTCTCCTCTATTATAACAAACCCATCGGATTTCGTCACGCTTGTGAGAATGCCTGAACCACTTACCCGGAGTGGCTCCACGAAATACATGTTATCAGCGCTATGCAACCTGACGCGAACGAAATCGGTTCTACCTACCGCGGAAGGTATCTTCCTGGTGGTAACGGCAAGAACCTCTCTTGCAGTATCTTTCATGCCATGCATCGCATTGATAAAAGGTCTTACGAGCAACTCAAATGCCGCGATCAATGATACCGGGTACCCCGGCAGGCAGAATATGGGCGTGCCCTCTATGAGCCCGAACCCAACAGGCTCGCCCGGTCGGATAGCCACACCATGAAAGATCATCTCGCCTGAATCCTCCACCACATCTGCAATGAAGTCGCGTTTGCCCACCGAACTACCACCGCTCACAAGTATCAAATCGCAATACCTGGCGCAAGAACAGATTGCCGCCTTTATCGCTTCGTAATCGTCCCTGATTATACCTGCTCGCACCGGTTTCGCTATACCACGAAGCAGCGATTCCAGTATGTAGCTGTTAACGTCCGCGATTTCGCCACCGGTATGCTCTTTCGGGTCATATAGCTCGTCCCCCGTGGATAGTATGCCAGTAACCGCCTTCTTATATACTTTCACGTGTAATCGCCCGATGGAAGCGAGCAGTCCGATGTCAGCAGCACGTAATAGCCTGCCTCGGGTCAGTAACACATCGCCGCACTTCACATCCTCGCCACGGAACGATATGTTCTTACCGGGGGTGAGGGGCTTGAAGACTTCCAGCTTTTGCCCGTCCTCTCTGGCATATTCCAGCATGAGTACGGCATTACTGCCTTCAGGCATCGGCATACCGGTCTGTACGGGCAGATACTCACCTTCTCCCACCTCGCCAGATCCACTTCTGTGTAGAATTACTGGCTTATCCGGTGCAGCACCGAAGGTATTCTCTGCTCTTACTGCATAACCATCCATGGCAGCGCGATCGAACGGCGGACTATCGCTCTCGGACACTATATCCTCGGCGAGCACCCTGCCAGCAGCGGAATCAAAGCTGAGCTCTTCTATGCCCCGCGTTCGGGCATGGTCTATAACTTTCTTCTTAGCTTCTTCCAGCGATATAAGCGTACGGAACAGTTTCATTTGCCGTTAAATAGATATAATCTGGAATATATAATCCCCGTCTCCTGAATACACGTCGTGATAAGAGATGGGACCGCCGAGATTTGAACTCGGGACAACTCGGTCTTCAGCCGAGCGCTCTCCCGGGCTGAGCTACGGTCCCTGTACAGTGTTATGCCATACTATTAAATAAGCTTTCTTGTTGCCGGTCTAAAATGGATAGCGAATGAAGTCATATAAAGCCGCTTCTGAGGTTAAGGGTCTGTTTGAAGGAGATGTTCAGTTAAAATCGAAATTAACCGGTTTTGGCGGGAAGCTGTTCTCAACGAGTGCGTAGCTCGCCTGCCATTAAGCCTATGCTCTGCAATCTCCTCAGGGTATTTCAGCTCCGCCACGCTCCACAATATAAACTCTTATCTCTTTTTAAAACAGAGTGACAGAATAGGATGTACACGGAAAAACTCGAACTGGACGAGGTAGTGAACACATTGGAGGACGAAGTAATAGAGTATCTGAGTGAACTGGTGCAGATACCAACGTTTGTACCGCCGGGCGAGCATTATGAAGAGATAGTGGATTTGCTCATACCACACCTGAGAGAATCGGGCTTTCACTGTGAGCGAGTAGTAGTGCCTGAAGAGATTGTAGAGCGAATGAAGGAGGAGATACCTGGTTTGAGTGGCAGACGTGTTAATCTACTCGCAACCAGAGAAGAAGGCAATGAGCAATCCCTGGATATATATACCCACCTGGATGTGGTACCCGCAGGTGAAGCATGGGCTACGCACCCTTACACCACAGTACGAAGAGGCGACAGGCTATACGGGCGTGGCGTTGCCGATTCCAAGGGCACCGTCGCTGCTCTCCTGATGGCGCTTCGCATAATGAACGAACTGAAAATCCGGTGCAAATATAATCTCCGTATCGCATTGACCACAGACGAAGAGATAGGTATATACTCGGGCTTATGCTATTTCGCGGATAACGGACTCCTGCAGGGCAAATACTTGCTCTGTATGGATGGTGACAATGAAGGCATATGTGTGGCAACAAACGGTGTGATGAACTGGGAGATAGTGGTGAATGGCAAAGCGTGCCACAGCTCCATACCCTCGCTGGGCATCAATGCGATAGAGAGGGCGAGGCTTGTTATGGATGCTTTAGAGCGGCTGAAGGAACGAGTTGAACAGCGGGAATCGAAAGCACCCTGCAGTCCTTCAATGACCCAGGTAACCGGTCAGAAGCATATAAAGCCCATATTCAACCTGACGATGATATCCGGCGGTGTAAAGGAGAATATAATACCGCCGAGTTGTGTACTGCGCGGCGATCGCCGCTACATACCTGAGGAGACCGAGCAGGATGTGGTAAAAGAGTTTGAAGCCGCACTGGCGCCCCTGAAGTCTGAGCTTGAGCTTGAAATACACTGTTATCCCGGCTATCCACCGATGTACACCGATCCAGAAGATGGCTGGGTGAAAGAGGTACAGACTGCAGCTTCTGCTGCTTTCGGCGTTCATAAGCCGGTAACAGGTGTCCAGGGCGGGCTGGATGTCGCCTATGCGGTACAGAAGACCGGGCAGCCTGTATGCGCTTTCGGCATCGGCAGTTCAATTGAGAGCAATGCACATGGCGCAGACGAGAATATCAGAATAGAGGATTTGAAGAATTATGTTAAGTTCATCGTTATGCTACTCCAGGACAGGCGATGAAGCTGTACCGATTCCGCTCAGGATCCGTCTGTAAGCTCTTCGTCGGGGGATTGCATGGTGATGAAGGATTATATACCGCGCCGGTACTGGAGATACTGGCAGGAGAGGCGGAGACGGCATCTGATGCCGATATAATAATTGTGCCTGCTATCACCACCGGTGCACCTTACACAGGTGTACTCTCAGAGGCGTATTACCACACCCGGGAAGGTATGATCCTCACGGGACTGATAAAGCGTTACAAGCCACGTTTCTACTTCGAACTGCACGCATATAGCGAGAAATCGTATTCACGACTGACCAGTGCCGGACGTGAGGAGATAGAGGGCGTGCCACCATTTGTGGATCTCGGGAAACACGTCCTTATAGGCTCTATCGCACCGGTCTTGAGGAATAAGTTATTCAGCACCGGTGATTTCTGCCTGACCATCGAACTGCCGAACTGGAAGAGCACGGCAGAGGAGGTGTTGCAGATTTTACGGCTCGGGCTCCTATGCCGGACGAAGAGAGAGCTGCTGACACAGCTCAGGATGATGTATCCTGAATCGCTGGAGCGAGCGGAAAAGCTGTTTCATCAATATTATCGTTCCATTGCACCCGAACCATTTTAACACACATTATAAAGTAAGAAATGAGCATGGGGGAGAAGATACTCCAGGTGGCACTGGATATGGTAGAACTGGATAGGGCGATAGGAATAGGCAGGGAGTGCATAGAAGGCGGCGCCGACTGGCTGGAGGCTGGCACGCCACTGATAAAGAGCGAAGGTATGCATGCCGTGAGGGCTTTACACGACTTCTTTCGTGATACGCCAATCGTAGCAGATATGAAGACCATGGATACCGGTGCGATCGAGGTGGAGATGGCGGCGAAAGCCGGCGCTTCCGTGGTATCCATACTCGGACTCGCCGATGATGCCACTATCCGTGAAGGCATAGAATCGGCGCATAAATACGGTGCTACCATCATGGTGGATATAATGAATACCGCAGACCCTGTGAAACGGTCTGAAGAGCTACAGGCGATGGGTACCGATTATATCTGTGTCCATGTGGGTATAGACCAGCAGATGCGTGGCGTTGACACGCTCAGCCTGCTGGAGAAGGTCGCAAAATCGGTGGATATACCACTCGCTGTTGCTGGTGGTATTGATGCGGCAATGGCGTCCGAAGCTGTGAGTCTCGGCGCTGATATAATAATTGTTGGTGGTAACATAACCAGATCAGCGAATGTGAAGGACTCAACACGGAAGATAAAGCGTGCTATGACCTCCGTAGAGGTGCATGAGGATAAGCGGAAGAGCAGGGATGATGAGATATTTGAGCTGTTCATGCAGGTCTCCACTCCGAATATATCGGATGCCATGCACCGCAAAGGTGTACTTAAGGGTATAAAGCCTCTGTTCGAGGGTATAAAGCTCGCTGGTAAGGCTGTTACGGTACAGACCTTCGAGGGTGACTGGGCGAAGCCGGTGGAAGCTACGGAGATTGCGAAGCGAGGTGAGGTCATCGTCGTCTATGCCGGCTCGAAAGATGTTGCAATCTGGGGAGAACTCGCTTCCTGGAGCTGTAAACAGAGGGGTATTGCGGGCATCGTCATTGATGGCGCGGTCAGGGATGTGGATGAGATAAAGCGTATAAGATTCCCGGTCTTCGCACGGTCTGTTGTACCCGATGCCGGCGAGCCGAAGGGCTTTGGCGAGCTGAATGCGGAGATAAAATGCGGTGGTGAGTATGTCCGACCCGGTGACTGGATAATAGGAGATGATAACGGTGTGGTGGTGGTGCCGAAAGAACGTGCTTATGAGATAGCGAGGCGGGCGAAGGAGGTATGGAAGAACGAGGAGCGAGTGCGAGAGGAGATAAAACGTGGTAAGACACTCTCACAGGTGCTTGACCTCTACAAGTGGGAGAAGAAATAGTTTATGGCTCGCGGTAATTACCTATGCGGTATTCTGCTTTGTATGCATCATAGATTGTGTTGTTGCGGGGATCGGCATCGAGATGAATCGCCCAGTAGCCATAACGACCCTTATCGAGTAATATCTCAATCGTGCGGGTATCATGTAACCCTGAACTGGTATGGTATAACTTCCAGTAAGGGTCTATTATAGCCCAGCTGGAGAGCTTACGCCAGTCTCCACCGATGTATATCATACCATATGCGTGCACGCCTGAAGAGCCCCATGCGATCGTCTTCGGTCCCAGTTCCTTATATGCCAGGCGACAGAGGTCCCGTGCGTAGTGTACACATACCGCTGAGCCATTTTTCGGCGGCTCAAGACTCGTGCAGTGTTTTATCCATGATACCACACGATAGGGGTTCTGAGGATATATCGTCTCACCGAGTATCACCGCAGGCGCTATACCACGTTCGATCGTATAGTTGCTCATATTCCAGACTGATATATTTGCCACTACCTGATAGCGCTGGTTCACCGGCACACGTTCAACGAAGTAATAAAAATCGCGGTAATCACATCTCATATCTGCATTAAGGTCCCAGGGCACATACCATCTGTATCGCTCGTTGAAGTGCGATTTCAGTATATTCAGGTCGTTCTGCGTTATATAGCCATCATTATCAAAATCCAGATCGGTCAAGCCCATGGATGCGGTCGCACTGCCTGCGAACTGGTAGCATAACACCAATACCGCTACTATTGCACAGTGCTTCCGTCTACTTATGGACATATTTGTGTTTATACTTTATCTTCATCATCAATTATTCCTATTCTTCTTCACAGGTGTGTACGCCGATTCACGAAACAGATCAGTTTTAATGTTCCGGGTGTGGAGGGGGCGGTATTGCTATCTTCACCATTGCGGGTCTCAAGACCTTACCATGAAACATGTAGCCCTTCCGAACCACCTCAATGACCTTATTCTCCTGCTCCGTATCCCGTGCTTCTCGTGCCACCACCTCATGCCTGAACGGGTCGAACTGCTCACCCTCTGCCTTTATCTCCTCGAGACCCGCTCCCCTCAATATCTCGTCAAATCGCTTCACCGTCATCTCCACACCCCTCGTCAGACCCTCGTTATCGCCCTTTACATGTTGCATAGCGGCATCCAGCGAATCCTTTACCGGCAGTAACTCGGAGATGAGACATTCAAGTGCATAATCAGCGAATTCTCGCTTCTCCTTCGCCACCCGCTTCTTATAATTCTCGAAGTCCGCTTTCAAATACATCAATTCATTCAGATATTGTTCGCCCCTGATTATCCCATCCAGCTTCTTCTTCTTTGCGTCCAGCTCCTCGCTCAGTACCGCAATGGCATCCTCAATCTCCTCATCGTCATTATGCTCCAGATCCGATTTCAATCGCTCTAACTCGGTTGTCAGTCCGTTCAACTCGCCCAGTAGCTCGTTCAACCTGCTCAAACCCTTCTCTACCGCACTCCTGCAATCCTGAATCGCACTCTCCACACATTCAATCCGTGCCTTTAGCTCCTCCACCATACAACATGAATTCTCTTTTTGGTTATGAAAAAATTACACCCATGCTTTTTATTCATGGCTTGCTTATCTTCAACCATGTCACTACCAGATGCGCAGGGCAAGTACGGCAGGTACGGCGGTAAGTTTGCACCCGAGGTACTGATGCCCGCACTGGAGGAGTTAGAAGATGCATTCGAGAAATACCATAAAGACGCTCAGTTCAATAGCGAATTGAACATGCTCCTGCACGATTTCGCAGGTCGTCCAACACCTCTCTATCTCGCAAGGAACCTTTCTGAGGTCTGCGGTAGCAGGATATACCTCAAGCGTGAGGACCTTGTACACGGCGGCGCACACAAGCTGAACAACACCCTGGGTCAGTGCCTGCTGGCGAAGTACATGGGAAAGAAGCGTATAATTGCAGAGACGGGTGCGGGTCAGCATGGAGTAGCGACCGCGATGGCTGCCGCTGTCATCGGGTTACAGTGCGAGATATACATGGGCACAGAGGACATAAAGCGGCAGGAGCTGAATGTATTCCGGATGGAACTCCTGGGTGCGCGTGTCAATCCCGTTGACTCCGGCTCCAGAACGCTGAAAGATGCGATAAACGACGCGATGCGCGACTGGGTCACCAATGTCGGGGATACCTATTACCTGATCGGTAGTGTTGTGGGACCACATCCGTATCCATTGATTGTGCGCGAGTTTCAGCGTATCATCGG
>JAODGP010000062.1:0-19363 GCA_025464345.1 Methanosarcinales archaeon
CTTTATACGTATCCATGTGCAGGCACGGGCGGGCATTCCAAATACATAAGAATCTGGAACAGTTCAGGCTGGAACAGAACAGCGACGTGGAATGGTTATAAAGACGACTGGCACAATATCACATTCGAGCAGAGTTTTACCTTACTGCCGGGGGTGAAATACTACTATACCATCATAACGGGCTCTTATCCGCAGATTTATCATACCGATAATCTCTCAACACCTGTCGGGTTCATCACATGTTCAGAGTTCATAGGTGCAAATGGAAAAGTTTATAAGGACTGGATACCTGCAGTAAGATTGAGCTTATAAAAATGTTGAAAAAGGGCGTGATAAGGAAAATAATCCCTCTATTGATCCTTGTTATTATTCTTCTTACTTTTATGCCCGCTCCTGCTTCTGCCACTGTAACAGTTACAATAGGCGATGGCGATATATTCTCTGAAGTCAATATTACGGTTCCACTGCTGATAAAAGATGTAGAAGATGTTGCTGCGGCGACGATAAAAGTCTCTTACGACCCTTCTGTAATCGTGATAACAGCAGTGGGGAACAGCGATTTTGAGAATTTCGTACCAAATCTGTGGTATGCGGATGACGGCTGGGTGAAGATGACGGGCTATAATATCGTGGAGGGATTGAGCGGCGATGTGAAATTCGCAGAGCTCACAATATCGCCGGTGGGTAATCATGGTGATTCCACCGATTTGAGGCTCGAGATGGAACTTTCAGATAGTGCAGGTGTGCCAGTAGAAGCAGAAGTGGTGAATTGTTCATTTCATATAGGCAAGGAAAGTGATTTCCAGCCTTCACCAGAACCTTCTCCTACACCTTCTGTAAATGAACCAACAGTTCCAGCTTCTTCATCTTCTTCATCTTCGTCAACACGTTCATCTCCTTCACCTACCCCTACTTCGGTGCACGAAACAGTGCGTCCAGCTCCTCTACCTCCACCATCACCACAACCCGGAGAATCAGGAATCATAACCGTTCAAGTCGGCAATGTTACAGCAGAGAGTGGCGAGATTGTTAATATCACCATCATGATAAGAGGGGTTGGTGGTGCGGGGCTCAGTTCCGCACTCATAAATCTGACCTACGATCCTGAGATAGTGGAAGTGGTAAGTGCAGGGAATAGTGATTTCGACATGTTCATGTCAAACATCGTTGATGGGAAAGTGAGGATGGTCGGATTCCAGACAGGTGCTGAAGGACTAAAGGGGGATATAAAATTCGCGGAGCTACGGGTGAAAGCGGTGGGGAAAGCGAACGAAAGTAGTGAGTTGGAGTTAGAAGTGAAAGAGCTAACGGATAATGAGGGCTTTCCTGCTCATTTTGAAGTTGAAGATGGCTGGTTCTCGATAAAAGGCGGAGAGAAAACGGAGCCGGAGCAGTCGAAGCCGATAATTCCAGCAGCGGGCGTGGTAGAAACAATAGCTGTTATAGCAGGATTTATCGTTATAAGGTTAAGGAGGAAGTAATACAATGTGGCTATGCAATGCTTCGTATATCCTCCAGCCTTTATCATCATACAGCAATCGAAATCGTGTCCGGTCCTCAAATGCTTTGTAATTGATTTCAAAGTGGTTATCAGCCGCGAAGAGCCTCTCATAGGGGCCTATACAGATATAATCAATGCCATATGCCCTGATGAGGCTGTAGTTACCCCTGAACATCTCTACCTCGTCATCTCTCACCTCTGTTATTCGCGTCCAGTTCAAGCCATGCGACCATAACCAGCCTTCATAGCCCATCACCCGCTGCCTGCCCGCCAGTGCTGATACAGGATGATTGTGCGCACTGCCCGTTAAGAACAACCCCCCAGGGTGGGTATTATGCCGTACCCAGCACGCTACCGCCTGATCATCACCCGACCATACCATATACTCGTCTTTCATCATTCTTGCATGGGTGATCACCCCAAACACGGTAGATGCAACGAGCAACATGCAAATAGATACTGCTATGCCTCTGGTTCGCTCGTTCATCCATGATAACGATAGCGGTGCAATAGCAGCACTGAGAGCAAGCCAGTATATAAATAGCTTGTAATTATCGAAGTACCATGGCTGGAATTTGACGATATTAGCAATGAAGAACAGCCCGATGAATGGCAGATAGAATATCCGCACCTCCTTACGCGCTTTGAGCAGTCCAGGCAATACCAGAATGAAGAGTGCACCGGCGTTTTTAGCCCAGAAGTTCACCATCAGAACAGACACTTCTGCAATAGAACAGGCAACTGCGGGTTTGGTGCTCCAGTCCAGCCCGGTTATTATTTCCCTGTTAGTCTCTGTCCATCCGGGGAAGAAGTTGAAGAACCGCTCTGTTACGCCCGACTTTATGCACAGCACCTGTGGCAAAGCGAGCGCAGCCAGCGGTACAAAAACGATGATGAGCTCTTTTATGTGCACGTTATCCTTCTTTAACAGGGCGGGGGCAAGCAGTAAAAGAACAAAACAATTCACTATAAACGAGTGCGCATGGATATAAGGTAGCATACCGATCAACGAACCGGCAATAAAGAGTTCATGCCATCTAAGCGTGGAGAGCGCCTCAAACAGCAGGATGAAGATAGCAAAAGAGAGAGCCATGCCGAACATCGCGGTTCGCTGAGGCATGAGTACCGCATACACAGGGTTGAGGAAATGTATCCCGGCAGTTTGGAGCCCTGGCGGGAACCCGGCAAAGATGAATAATATGCTACCGATCGCACCCGCCATCCTCCTCCCCGTCAAGCGGTGGGCGAGGAAATAGAATAGCCCGAATAGTGACAGCTGAAAGAGGATATTTGGCAGGATGATAGAGCCCCTGAGTGTTAATCCGCCTTTCATCAGTATGGCAGAATAGAAATCCATGAGGAATGGATAATGCAATTCGGTATGCAGAAATTGGGTGTATGGCGGTGGGAAGTGGAAACCCGGCGTATAAACCAGAGAAGTGATGATGGATGTATGAAAGGGGTAATCCGCCCATACAGTATGAAAGGCGTATAAATTGCCCATATCATCAGGGCGTAATACCCCATACAGGTTCATAACCACCAGGTAGAGTATCAGTAGCACGAAGAATACGATGGTGTAGCGGTCATCTAAGGTGATACTCACCCGAAAACGCTTCAAAATGAATATGGCACCGCAGCCGCAGACAATGATACTTACAATGATACTGGTGGTGGAGAGAGCGCAATAGAGCCATGAGATGAACAGTGTTAGCCAGACGGATACGGCACTGCCGACTACAAAAGAGAAGAGGATACGTTCAATCAATGAGAACCTGACCTTAATGATGGAAGATACTGCAAGCCCTGAGAAGAGACATACAATGAGATATAATAGCCATAGCATGCTTAATCCATAAGTGTGTCTTATTTATCTTCCAAATCCATACCAACCACCATTAAAGAACAGATACAGTGCCATTGTACCCATCAACCACGACCTTCGTGCCGTCCCTCAACCTCTTTGTCGCGCTCTCGGCTATCACACATGGCACTCCATATTCTCTCGCTATAATCGAAGCATGACTCGTTCGCCCTCCGACATCGCAGACCAGAGCTGACAGCCGGTTGATAACATGCATGACATGCCTGTCGGCATACCTGATGACGAGAACATCGCCATCTCGCACTCTATTGATCTCTTCGGAGTCCAGTGCCACCTTGACAGTGCCGGTAGCTACACCCGGACTCGCACTCAGTCCGCGAATGAGCGTTTTTCTGATACTTTCACCTGCTGGCGCTTTCCTCTCACGCCGACGCCATTGCATATACTCATAGAAGTAAAGCTTTCCGATCTTCGATAATGACCATTCCAGATAGCTATATTCGGGCACGAGACGCGCATATTTCAATATCAAAGCCCGATCTCCTTCACTGAGTATCCCGCCCATTTCGCTCTCCTTATTCCACGTGCCGGTGTACGTCCAGCGTTCAATGTCCCCCGTTCTGCCTTCCAGCAGCGATGGAGCATCGCCTCGAACCACCTCGACCGATAGTTCATCCGCACTCTTGAGCAATACGCCAGAACATTTCGCATCCACCACATGCTGTATGATCAGTTTGATACCGGTCCTTTCACGTAACCGCAAAGCCCAGTTTATTATCTCTTCCATATCCATCAGGTGTAAATCACTCCGCCCGCCCGCTCTGCCCGCTCCGTCTGTCCTTATAACGATACCGGTTCTATCGCCCTCTATCTCCGGTATCCCTATCGCATCAATGATTGATTCTATATTAGAAGGAGTAGCCTGTTCCGCATCTATCACTCCATACGGTGGATACGGTAAGCCCCATTCTCTTATCTTCTCCAGCCCTTCTATCTTCCTGTACCGCATCATTAATTGTTTTTGTATTTGTATATGTTGAAGGCTGTGGTGTTAAGTTCAAAGATTGCCGATGCTCATGTGTTATCAGAAGAGAGGCTTATGTGTGCAGTTGCCGCTTCTTAAATTTTTGCCCTGAACCCTCACGTATCAGCTCGTGAAACGCCCGTCTCACCTGCCTGGCGGTCTCTTCTATCGTGCCTTCGTTATTTATCACGACATCTGCGAATTTTAATTTCTCATCCAGAGGCATCTGAAGTGCGATGAGTTCCCTCGCCCCGCGCTCGTCTATACCTTCTCGTTCCATCACCCGCTTCAACTGTTCCGCCTCGCTCACATAGACCAGTATCACGGCATCGAATTCAGCCATAAACCCCGCTTCTATCAAAAGAGGCATATCAACAACGATGAGCGGGGCTTCAGGCTCTATCTTCTTGATCGCTTCTATCCTCGCCCTGCACATCGCCATAACCTCAGGGTGTATCACCGCTTCTAAATACTTCCGCCTGGCAGAATCGGCAACGATAATCTCACGCAGCCGCTTACGGTCCAGCTCCAGGTCACGCCTCACTATATCCCTGCCGAAGTGTTCGATCAGCAGCCACCACGCCCTCGTGCATGGTCTCACCGCCTCCCGACTCAGCACATCGCAATCGATACCGAAAGCGCCGAGTTCCAGGAATAACCTGTAAACAAGGCTCTTACCACTGCCTATGCCCCCTGTTATGGCTGCAACAACAGTCAACTCATTTCACCACCCGGATCACTATGAACGCACCTTCACCATAACCCGGCTTCAAATCCTCAGCTTCTGACAGATGAGTACCAAACACAGTCTGCACAAATTCAAATCTGTGCTCGTCAAACCCGGCAACCTTCAATAAACCCGTTACCTCATCCGTATTGTAAAATCTTGCGATACGATAAAACGGGCTATCTGCCTTATTACGCCCGTACATCTCGCCAAGCGGGCTGTCGCGATCTATAAATGCGAGTATGAACCATCCATGTGGTTTCAGCACGCGAAAGACCTCACGAAACGCCAGTGATACGTCATCGAGGAAACAGATGGTGGTGACCATGAGCACAAGTTTGAATGACGAACTTGCGAATGGTAATGCCTCAGCTATACCTCTTATGACTTTGATACCACGTGCTTCTGCCCGCATACCCATCATCGGTGAAGGGTCTATACCGAGAGTGATGCTCAGTGGTGATGCGAACCGCCCGGTGCCCACTCCTATCTCTATACTATCGCATGCAACCATGCTCATATCCGATGGCAACATGGCTCTTATCGCACGCAGTTCCGCTTCGTATACCGCCCGGTGTTCCTCGAACCATTCATCATATTCCGCTGCATATACCTCAAAAGGCGTGATTTTCGGCATCTTACTCCACTGTGCCTGCACCTATAAGATGCCATCTCGCACCTATTTTCCGGGCGATAGCCACACGTGCTCCGGAATATGCGCATACAGGTCTGCTCAGTTCGACTTTGAACATATTTCTCGTCACCTTCTTCACCTCGCCCATCGTGATCGCCGTGCCCACACTCAGCATCAGGCTCTCACCGACTTTTATCGCTGTGGTCTCCATCTCCTTAGCTATGCCGACGACACGTTCCAGCAGGCGGAAACGGACCGTGAGTTCATGGCGTGTAGGCGGTAAAGAGCCGCGCAAGCCCACACACTGCCCGACGAGCGAATCTTCTATCGTCATGCTCGGATCCAATTTCGTGCCAACACCTATCAACCCACCGGGTGTTACCTCTTCCACGAGCGTGCCACCAGCCATTATGGAAGTTACATCGGTCTCAATCGGTACCCATCTCGGCTTGCCACTGCTCGCAGTCACCATCCTGCCGGGGCGTATCTCAAGCCTGTCACCGACTCGCAACCTGCCACGGAGCAGAGAACCACCGATCACTCCGCCTTTCAGGCTCCCTATCGGTGTGCCGGGCTTGTTCACATCAAAAGAGCGAGCGATATACATGAGCGGTGCTGTATTTGCTGACCGGTCTGGTGTTGGGATCCTCTCTTCTATTTTCTGTATGAGAACATCTATGTTCACCGATTGCTGTGCTGATATGGGCACAATAGGTGCGTTCTCTGCAATAGTGCCCTTGATGAATTCCTTTATCTGTAAATAGTGCTTAAATGCCTCTTCGCGCGTGACCAGGTCAATCTTGTTCTGTGCGATTACCAGGTCTTTTATGCCCACGATGCTGAGCGCCATCAGATGCTCCTTCGTCTGCGGCTGAGGGCACGGTTCAGATGCAGCAATGAGCAGCACAGCACCGTCCATAATCGCAGCACCACTCAGCATAGTTGCCATCAATGCCTCGTGCCCCGGTGAATCCACAAATGAGACCGTTCTCAGCTCCTCTGTGCGTGACCCGCAATGCTTGCAGACCTCCTCCACGGTGTAACACTCAGGCTCCTTACACGATGGGCAGCGCCTGAAAGTCGTATCGGCATATCCCAGCCTTATAGATATCCCTCGCTTTATCTCCTCGCTGTGCCTGTCTGTCCACTCTCCGGATAGCGCATTCACTAATGTCGTCTTGCCATGATCCACATGCCCTACCATTCCTATGTTCACAGATGGCTTCCTCGTTTTTACTTACCCCCTTAAACCTTTTTAATTCTCCTTTTACAATTGAAGTAATAAAAATTAATCTTACAGCGGGAATGGAATTTGAGCTAAGTACGCGGGAACGTGAAGTTCAGAGCTTGGTAGCTCAGTTCGCAGCAAAGGAGGTATCACCGCTGGCTGCTGAGATAGACCGTAAGGGTAAATTCCCCATGGATATAGTCAGGCGTATGGGCAAGCATAAGCTCTTCGGCATCCCTTTCCCGGAGGAATACGGTGGATTGGGTGATAATCTGCTGTGCTACGTCCTGATGGTTGAGGAGCTATCAAAAGCGAGTGCAAGCATCGGGTTCCTGAGCTCCGCGGCACTTATCACCACTTTCCCCATTTATCTGGCGGGTACCGAGGAGCAGAAGAGCGAGTATCTGAAGCCATTATGCTGTGGTGATAAGCTCGGCGCATTCGCTATTACCGAGCCTGCTGCGGGTTCCGACCCCCTATCCATGACGACAACCGCGAGGCGTGAGGGTGATGAATACGTATTGAACGGCAGGAAAGCGTTCATCACCAATGCCGCAGTTGCTGATATCTATGTGGTATTTGCATACACCGACAGGAGCAAAGGCAGGAATGGCGTGAGCGCATTTATTGTGGAGAAAGGTACAGACGGATTCTCGTTCACACGGATGCAGGAGATGATAGGCATGCGTGGCTGTGTGGTGGGTGGACTGGAATTCCACGATTGCAGGATCCCCGCCACCAATATACTCGGTGCTGAGGGCGACGGGTTCAGGATTGCCATGGCTACCCTGGATAGGGATAGAATAGCGATGGGCGGTGTTGGAGCTGGTATCGCGCGTGCGTGTCTTGAGTTCGCCATCCAGTATGCGAAGGAGCGCAGGCAGTTTGATCAGCCAATATCAAATTTCCAGGCAGTTCAGTTCATGATAGCGGATATGGCGGTACAGACGGAAGCGGCGAGATTGCTGACCTATAAAGCGGCTTATCTCGCGGATAGAGGCGATAGAATAACGACGAAAGCGGCATCAATGGCGAAGCTCTATGCTTCTGAAGCTGCTTTCCTCGTGGCTACTAACGCATTGCAGATACATGGCGGGCTGGGCTGTATGAGAGGCAGTCCAGTGGAACGCTTTTTCAGGGATGCTAAAGTACTGAGTATCGTGGTTGGCACCTCTGAGATACAGAGGCTGGTAATAGCGCGTGAGGAATTGAGATGCTACTCATAAATCTCCTCCTTCACCTTCTTACCGCCAGCAAACCGTGTTATGTGATCCAGCGCTATCCCCATACCATGACCGAGTTTACTTATGCCCGGAATGCCATAAGCAACCAGGAGCAGGTCTTTCGTATCCGCTGTTACTTCCGCATATAACTATGTTACTATCAATATCGTGTGTTTCAAGAGGTCAATCTCCTTTATCCTGCCTTTTGCATGCCGTACCTCGCCAAATATGCCCGTGAGCTTTACATCGTCACCGGTTATCTCCACCCGTACCACATCCTCCATCAGCAGTTCACGCCCCCCACCGCTATCTATCAATACACGCGATTCACACATCCCGAATAGATAAACGCATCATATAAATAAGCCATTTTCGCTATTTAATTTTCGCACATAAAGGTGCCCTGGAATCGGGAAGAATAACAACGGTGGTTGCGAGATGCGATCATCTCCACTTTACTTCTACCTCATCTGGTCTGAAATTGGGCATCACCGCAGAATCTTCTATCCGTAGTGTCTGTCCGGACCTGAACTGAAGCATTCCGAGATAGGCGATCATGGCACCATTATCCCTCAGATATTTCGATTCGGGTACGAAGAATCGTGCATCCCGGTCCGTACACATCGTTCGCAGCATCTGCTGTAACCGCCTGTTCGCACCCACACCACCTGCCAGCAGCATCTCTTCCTTACCGCAATACGCCATTGCACGCTCTGTCACCTCGGTAAGCATAGCGAAAGCGGTCTCCTGGAATGAATAGCATACATCCTCCAGCGGGTTGCCTGCTAATGCATCTTTCGCCGCCGTTGTCAAGCCAGAGAACGAGAAATCCATGCCCTTCACCACATATGGCAGATGAATGAACCGTGTGCCCCGGGATGCGAGTTCCTCCACTTTCGGTCCACCCGGGTGCTCCAGCCCGATATATCGTGCGAACTTATCCAGCGCATTGCCTATGCCTATGTCAAGTGTCTCACCGAGTATACGGTACCGACCTGTGTGATATGTAAGGACCTGAGAATTCGCACCACTTACATACAGCACGACCGGATCTTCTGTGCCACACCGCCACCGACCTATCTCTATATGCGCTATACAATGATTGACACCGATAAGCGGCACCTTTAATGTGAGTGCTAAAGCTCTTGCAGCCGTAGCTACCGTCCTCAGACAGGGACCCATGCCCGGACCCTGAGAGAAAGCAACACCATCTATATCACCAATCGAGAGACCTGGTTCTCTCTCCCTCGCTCCTTCTATCAGCTGAGAGACCACACGCTTGAGCTCAGATGCGTGATGCTGTGCCGCTTCCCTCGGATGAATACCGCCATGCAGCGGCTTGTACGACGATTCCACTTCGTGTATCACTCTATCTTCCGTGACAAGAGCAGCACCGAGGTTCCACGCAGTACCCTCGAGACCCAGTATAACCACCATCTTTATCCTTAATAGAATAGCAACAATTATTTGTTATGGTCAGGATAAAACCGTTCAGGGCGACGATACTTAACCCGGAATTGAATAACCGGGACAAACTCGTCTGCCCGGTCTATGATACCATTGATACCGCACAGTACGACCGCTATTCATCAATCAGGGATAATGTCATCCACTTCACCGTCCGTTGCCCGGGTATGGATGAGCGGTCATTTGCGAGTTACGCACGTGCGATTTTAACACGAATGTTTGAAGAAAGCATCCTGGTAGAGCGTGATAAGCCCGCACTGTACATCTACGGGATCAGATATACGCTACCGGACGAGCTCATGCGCCAGATAGGGGAGCGTGCTAAGAGAGAGTATTCCGCACTCGGACTGGTTGCACTGGTGAAGCTTGAGGAGTTGAATACCGGGCACATATACGGGCACGAGCTTACTTACGAATCGAAGACGGTTGAGCGCTACCTCCTGATGAAGGAGTGTGGTATGAACTTCTCACCCGTAGTTGCATCTTATAAGGCGCCGCATCATGTCTTCGAATCTTACCCATTGCAGGATGTTATACTCGTGGATGTCACACTGAACGGTACCCGGCACATGCTATGGGAAATATCCGATGAATCGCTCATCGCGGAGATTGAAGAGCTTATGCGAGACCGCAGGCTGATAATTCTCGATGGACACCACAGGTATTCTGCCGCTTACTGGCTGAGGAGTGCCGGAGGTCCGGCATATACGTTGATGATGCTGCTTGAAGAATCAGACTTGTTATTGCTGCCATGGCACCGATGTGTGAGGCGATGCCACATGCAGACACTCTGGAATGCGATAGAATCCAATTTCTGCGTGGAACGCTGTGATCGCGATAGCATATACTCTGAACTGTGCAAATCGAGCGATGAATTTGATGTCCGTGTATGCATGTATGATGGAGCGGAATTTTACCTGCTGCGTGCAGACGAGTATAGGATAAGGGAGTTATCGGAGAAGAGAGGAGAACGAGTCGGGCTGGATGTTATCTCGCTCCATGAATGGCTGATCGAGCCTGCGCTTGAGGGCAATCCCGAAGATGAGATCCTCTTTACCGCCAGCCCCAGTGAAGCGATAGAAAAGGTTGATAACGGCTCTTTCCACGTTGCTTTCTTCCTTAAACCGTTACGTATGGCTGATGTTGAGTACAAAGCGATTGTAGAGCGGAAGGGCTTCCCGCAGAAATCCACACTCTTCATGCCGAAAGTGGCTGAGGGCATAGTGATGCGGAGGTTCTAAGTGCATCACAAACTTAACACCCTTCTCAATCCATCAGAGATGGCTCTTTTAACCCGGACGTTCTCGATTGGATTCAGATCCGGTGAATGAATCGCCCTGAGCATCTCTTTCAGCTCCTCCTTCTGCTCTCCTTTCTGTGAATCTACCACCGGAGTAAAATCCTTCTATGGCTAATAGTAACTTTAAGTATTACCAAATCCAATGTAAAACCATGATAAGACCATCCACGGAGATAGTGAAGTTACTGAAGAAGCAGTGGGACAGGAGCAAGGAGAGCAACAGGTGTGAATGGCGTGTGCTCGGTGGCAGGAACCAGAAGGGCAGGTATGATCTCTTCATATCCACTCCTGAACGGATATGGCAGTTGAAGTTAGAACAGACCGGCGATAAAGAGGCTATTGGGTTCGGTCTGGAGGTGGGTAAGCCGGATGACGACCTGAGAAAACTGTTTATGCGTGGTGCACCAGTTCCTTTCGGGCTCATCTCGCCGTCAGATGAGCTTGCTATTGTTATGGCAGGTATTCAGCAGTATTCATCGGAATCCACATACACACTCTGCAGAAATTACATCTCGGATAAGCAGGCGGAACTGGACGAGCGGCTGGACTGCGAGATAGAGCGAATGAAGAGCAATCCACTGCTCAGATACCGGTACAGGGAGCAGAAGGAGCGAGAGATGCGTGCATATCTATGAGGGTGATAATACTCGCGGGTGGGAGAGCAAGGCGGATGGGCAATGAGAAGGCGATTATAGAGCTTGGGGATGGTATACGGCTGATAGACCTGATTGTGGCACGAGTGAGAGAGTCAGATGCAGATGATTTTGAAGTGGCAGTGACGAAGAACACGCCAGAGACCGCATTGTACTGCCAGAAGCAGAATTATCGCATGATAGAGACACCGGGCTGTGGCTACCATGAAGATTTACGCTATCTCCTCGACTGCTATCCAGTATTCATCTCAGTGGCATGTGATATACCATTCCTGCAGGCTGAACATATTGATGCACTGATAGATTTCTATTCGGGCGGCAGTGTTACCGGTGCGGTACCGCTGAGTATGGTACCGGAGGGCGTAATGCCCGGATTCTCATTCACATATAACGGTGAGCGACTCGTTGTCTGTGGTATCAATATCGTTACGAACTCATCGTACTCTGTGCCGTTTGTATTCCATGACCCCTTGCTTGCAATAAATGTAAATACCCCTGCGGATCTGCAAATAGCAATGCGATATCTCAACATACGCCGAGGAAGGGATTTGAACCCTTGAGTTCCTTTCGGAACACAGGCTATCCGTTCGTGGAACTCCAGGCCTGCGCCTTACCACTCAGCCACCTCGGCACTTCCATACCCGCATGTATGTCCCGGGCTCCATAAACACCCGATCTGTATCCACACATATGCCCTCTTCCGCATTGAGCATCTCGCCGGAGCTCATCAGCGCCCTGCCCATGCACACCGCTTCACCCTTATTTGTATATATAACTACCCGATCTCCTATATTTATTCCATCTTCTATACGTGATATCCCCGGCACGGCGAGGTCAGCGCCATGACACAGGGCATCAACCGCGGTATCCTTCACTGTAATACATCGGAGATGTCCGAGAGTGTGCTCCATCGGGATGATCAGCTTCCGCAGAAGATGCTCATCTCCTTCTTCATAGAATACGTATGCGTCTTTGAGGTCATGCAGAGTTGTCATATCAGACTCATCAAAAGGTAGCGATTTCGTCCGTCTCAACTGCGCCATGTGCGCGCCCACACCAAGAGCCAGCCCGATATGATGGCATAGCATTCTCATGTACGTGCCGGCTTCGCAGCCAACCACCATCAGTACCTCCCTGCCTTCCACCTCCTTTATATCTATATAATGCACGGCTCTTATTCGTATTCTTCGCCTGACTGCGGATTTCAATGGAGGACGCTGATAGATCTTACCGGTAAATTCTGACGCCACTTCTCTCAATATCTCATCGTTCACATTGCCGTGCAGCTTCATCAAGCATACGTACTCCTTGTCAGCATGGAATATACCGGTCAATTTCGTCGCCACACCGAGCAGGACAGGCAGTACACCCGATACCTTAGGATCAAGTGTGCCGGTATGTGCTGCCTTGCTCACATTTAATATATCCTTAACCCAGGATACGACCTCATGCGATGTAGGACCCGCGGGCTTATCTATCACAATAACACCTTTTTCGATATACTCCTGCATTGGTCGCCTCTCCGGCTCACATCCGAACCTGGGGTCGGTGTATGCCGGCGTCTTCTCCAGTTTACATCTATCCCGTGGTTCATTCCTCCTCATTTGCAGGTTGCTGCACTGGTTGTAAACAGTAAAGGCATGTTTGCAGTGCCATGCCATTCTTTCAATATTTATTAAATGTTAGTTATAGATAGAGTTAGATGGAGAGATGCGGAGGTTGCCGAGCTGGACAAAGGCGTGAGGTTCAGGGCCTCATCCCGAAGGGGTTCGGGAGTTCGAATCTCCCCCTCCGCATAACATGAGAGATGTTACCCATGGATATGCTGAAGAGGAACGTGGAGGAGATAGTGACGGAGGCGGAGCTGGAAGCGGCTCTGGCTTCTGATAATGAATTGAGGGCGTATGTTGGCTTTGAGCCGAGTGGCAGTGTGCATATCGGGCATCTACCACTGATAACAAAATTGAAGGAGTTGCAGAGCATGGGAGTGCATATCATCGTGCTTCTCGCTGATTTACATGCTTACCTTAATGAGAAGGGAGATATGGAGCATATAAGGGCGACTGCAGATTATAACCGCAGGTGCTTCGCCGCTGCGGGTCTGGGCGATGAGACCGAATACATACTGGGCTCCTCTTTTCAGCTGGACCCGGAATACATGCTGGACGTATTGAGGCTGGCGACGGTGACGACCGAGAAGCGTGCAATGAGGAGTATGGATGAGTTATCACGGAGTAAGACAGACCGTAAGGTATCGCAGATGCTTTATCCGTTGATGCAGGCGGTGGACATCGCATATCTCGACATAGATATCGCTATCGGTGGTATAGACCAGCGTAAGATACACATGCTTGCCCGGGAGAACTTACCGAAACTCGGATTTAAAACGCCTATATGCATACACACACCATTGCTGATCGGACTGGATGGTGCGAAGATGTCATCTTCACTCGGTAACTACATCTCCATACACGAGCCGGAACCCGAGCTCAAGCGCAAGCTAAAATCCGCTTTCTGCCCGCCTGAGGTCGCAGAGGGTAATCCTGTATTGCAGATATACCGGTATGTCATCTTCACAAATGAGGAGGAGGTTAAAATAGAACGCAAGCCCGAATATGGGGGTGATGTGGTATATAAGAGCTATGAGGACTTTGAACGTGCTTATAGAGCAGGAGAGCTACATCCACAGGACGTGAAGCAGAATGCTACACGATACCTGAACGAGCTATTAGCCCCGATAAGAGCGAAAGTGGGCATGGCGAAAACTTTTTAAATGGAAAGACCATACATATTAAATGAGGGAGGGAACAGGACAAGGTGTTATTATCACTCCTTAGCTTGAAGATATTGATCTTATTTATTCTGCTGCTTCTCTCCGGTTTCTTCTCGGGTTCTGAGACTGCCTTAATCGCTATTGGCAAGGTACGTGCGAGGGCGCTGGTGAAACAGGGCGTAAGAGGTGCGAAAGAGATAGATGAGCTGATGAACCAGCAGGAAGCGATGCTCACAACCGTGCTTATCGGTAACAACATGGTGAATATAGCGGCATCCGCACTGGCGACATCCATCGCAATTGAGTTCTTCGGCAGTTATGGAGTCGCAATCGCAACGGGGGTAATGACATTCCTGATACTGACATTCGCGGAGATTCTGCCAAAGACTATCGCAGTTCGCCACGCAGAGCGGATTTCTATCATCGTGTCCAGACCGATAAAGGTGATGGCTTTCATATTCAAACCGATTGTGGTCGCACTTTCAGCATTCATCTGTGTCTTTGAGGACTTCATGGGCATGGGGCGGTATAAGAGGCATAAACTGACCGAGGAGGAGATGGAGACACTGCTGGAGATAGGCGAGGAGGAAGGGGCGATAGAAGAGGACGAGAAGGAGATGATGGAGGGCGTATTGAAGCTCGATGAGTTCACCGTCAGGAACGTGATGACGCCAAAGGACAAGATGGTGTGCTTGGAGGTGAATCAGAGCGTGGGAGATGCCGTGGAATTGATAAAGCGAACGGGTTATTCCCGGATACCTGTATTTGAGCGTACAGAGGATAATATCGTGGGCATACTGTATGCGAAAGACCTGTTGACGAATGGTGGCGAGATTCGTGAGCTGATGAAGCCCCCTTATGTTGTGCCGGATACGAAGCGTGTGGACGATTTACTCAAGGAATTCCAGCGTGGCAGGGTGCATATCGCGATAGTTAAGGATAACCGGGGCAAGACTGCGGGGCTGGTCTGTCTGGAAGACCTGCTGGAGGTCATCGTCGGCAGTATATACGATGAATACGATATCATTGCGGGTACGTGATAGGGCGATGCGGCGAATAATACTGCATGTGGATATGGACAGCTTCTTCTCCGCGATAGAGATGAGGGAACACCCGGAGTTGAGGGGGCTGCCGGTGGTTGTCGGTGGTTCTGGTGTGGAGGCTGGCAAGGCACGGGGTGTTGTGAGCACATGCTCGTATGAAGCACGTAAATACGGCATACATTCCGCAATGGCACTATCACAGGCTTACAGGCTCTGCCCGGATGCCAAGTTCCTGCCGGTGAATATGGACCTGTACAGGCGAGTATCGGCTGAGATAATGGATATTCTTCGGACTTACAGTGATAAGATGGAGCAGGTGAGTATAGATGAGGCTTTCCTTGATATCACCGCGAAGGTGCGAGACTGGACGGAAGCACGTGTATATGCGGAACGAATAAAGGAAGAGATACGTGCGAAGGAACGGCTGACCTGTTCCATCGGCGTTGCATCGAGCAAGATGGTAGCGAAGATAGCATCGGACTTTAATAAGCCCGACGGGCTCACTGTGGTGGAGCATGCGAGAGAGTTTCTCGCAGAACTGCCGGTGAGGAGCATACCCGGAGTGGGACCAAAGACCGAGATGGTGCTGAAACAGATGGGTATCACACGGATAGGGCAGCTTGCGAGCACAGATGTCCAGTTGCTCGTATCACGGCTGGGTAAACATGGCGAACAGCTCTATCGAATTGCGAACGGCACAGATGAGAGCGAGGTGGTGCCGGAACGAGACCGTAAATCGTTGAGCCGTGAGCGAACGCTGATGGATGATACCGATGATATGGAGACGTTAGAGAGGCATGTAGAGGAACTGGCGGAAGAACTTCATCGTGCGCTGAAGTGCCTTGTATTCAAGACCGTAACGGTAAAGGTCAAATATTCTGATTTCAGGGTGGTAACGAGATCAAAAACACTGAAGACGTTTCATTCAGACCTGGATACGCTCAAACAGATAGCCAGGGAACTGATAAGGCAGATGAGAGGAGCGAAGATAAGGCTTGTTGGCGTTCGTGTTGCGAGACTGGCGATGCTGGACCGCAGACAGCGGAGACTGGCATGACCCCCGGATTCGCGTTTATCCCCCCTTTTCCTGATTCGATACACAGGAAAGCCACATTGCGAAACTCTCTCTAAAACGCTGTATTTGCCATCTAACGTTATAAGACGTCGAGGATTGGCGTTGTATTGCCTTCTTAGCCCAGAGCCACAGAATGGACATCTGTCCATACTGCTAACGGCTTCTATAACTTCTGTCATAAAATCGGTGTTCGAAAGAGTTTTGGGTGAAACTATTGCTTCCCCTGCTATTCTCATGCTTGCATGCATATATCGGGTATAAAAAGGAAGGTTAATCTAACAAAGTCAGGTTAAAGTATAAATAATGGTGGACATAACCGGTGAAGTATTGCGAATCATACCACACGATGGTGATATGGATGCAGCACCTGCTGAGCTCATCATCGCAGATGCATTCAAATACTGGCGTGTATCACTGTGGGATGACAGAGTAGCCAGAGGGATAAAGGTAGGCGATGTATTGAGGATCGAGAATGCACGGACGGGCAAGGTGGCATCCAGACTGCATGCCGGTAAATATACGACCATAACCCCGGATCGGCTGACATTACCCGCATTGAGCCGTATGCCGGCGCAGAACCTCACCGTGCTCGCTGTTGCGAGACCGGAGAAGGGGCGGGTATGTATCGCCGGCATAAACGAGAGAGGCGAATGGATAAGACCGCAGGGCGTTTATGTGCCGGATGTCTTCCCGCGGCACGGTGAAGAGCGATTCAGGAACCTCTGTGTCTCGAAGATATATGTTGATGCATGGCATGGCAGGCATACACGCAGAGAGGACCGCTTCTTCATCTATGGTGCGGGTATAGTGCATGCGCTGAGCGATACCGAGCGCAAAGAATTTCTGGAAGAGCACGTGGATGCATCGGTCGATGCAGTATTCAAGACCGGCAGGAGTCTCGGATTGATAAAACCACGGATTCTGCACGTATATGAGCGCTCTGCTGTGCACGACAGGGCACATGAAACCTACATCAGGTTCAATTTCAGAGACGCCAGCGGCAGGATATACCGCGGCTGGTCATGCCGGTGCAATGCATTCTATAAGTTCTGGACCGAACTGAAACACGGGCATAGATTCACTTATCGCTGGCGAATACATCGGTATCTCAGGAAGAACGAGACCTATCTCGCAATCGGGCTCACATACACCGATTATGGCGCCGGGAATCTGGAATACGGTGCGCACCCGATGGTCGTGGGTGTGCATGTTGTAAAGGAGGGATGAGGGATGGAAGTGAGGACAGTGCTTGTGGAGCCGAAGACGGAGGAGAACATCGGTGCTGTGGCTCGTGTATTGAAGAACTTCGGGTTTCATGAGCTATACATGGTCAAGCCGCCATGTATCGGCACTAAAGCAATGGCGGTCGCTTCTCATGCCCGTGACCTGCTGAAGTCAGCACGAATCGTGGACACGGTAGAAGAAGCTGTGGAGAAGACCACCATCGTTGCTGGCACCACAGCACGACGTGGCATATCCGGGCGAAAACACCTCAGACTGCATGCATTAACGCCATATGAGCTGAAAACGAAAGTTAAAGATAGAAATGGTGTTTTAGCACTGCTCTTCGGCAGAGAGGATACCGGTCTGCAGAACGAGGAGTTGAAACGCTGTGATCTGGTCGTTACCATCCCCGCGGTTGAGGAATATCCGGTGATGAACCTCTCACATGCCGTTGCGATTATCATCTACGAATTGAGGGACGTTGAATCCTCTCGTCGCGATACGGTAAAGCTGGCGAGTGTAGAGGATAAGGAGCGGCTATTCACACATATACAGGCTTTCCTGGATGAGATCGGGTATAAGCCGCATAAGAAAGAGGAGACCATGCTGATGCTACGGCGAGTATTCGGCAGAGCGGAACTTACCGCGGGCGAGGTGCGAACCATGCGTGGCATTCTGAGGAAAGCGGAATGGAAGCTCAGTGATCTCAAGACTATACTTTTGCAGAAAAGTGCAAAAGTATAGTTTGTGGGTATATTGTGTAAATGTGTTGAGGGTGGACACGACCGAAAAGCGGTAAAAAGCAAAAAAGCAGGAAAAGGTAAATCTAAAAGAGAAAAAAGCAGGAAAAAGGGGTCTATTCATAGAACAGTCGTATTGCTGGTATCCAATCGTGGTATTCTTTTCTGTTTGCATCTATGAACAGTGTGCAGGTGATGTTGCCTTCACTTAGCTGTTTGTAAGGTGCGTGGATTATCTGCGGATAGGAGCCTGTGCGGATGGTGTAATTGTAAACCACGCCTTTCCTGAGTGTGATTGAGGTGTTGAATGTCAGGTTGTGGTAATCGCTACCGTAGCCGTTCCAGTGCGCGACTGCGCAATCGCCTGTGGTATCGTTCCATATCATTGCATATTCGGTGTGACCGCCGGTGCCCGGGCATGGATATGTGTATATATGGTTCACCGTGATGTTCGTATCGGGTATGATAGTGCCATAGTGTGTGCCTGCAATGCTGGGGTAAGTGCCATTGCCTGTGTCAAATGTTGTTACCTCGCACGTGAAATACACGGGAGGATAGTTGTATATTCCGCTCCCATACACTGGGTGAACTGCATAGACATACCATGTGCCTGTTGAGGACCACTGGAATGTGCAGTTTCCATCAGTTCCAGTCTTCCCGACAGACCACCCGGGCGTGTAGGCTTCGCTGCTCACATTGACACTCGCATTGCTCAGCGGATAGACACCGCTTGTATTCTTCCACGTGACTGTTGCATTAATGCAGTCGCCAGGCTTTATCTCTGTTCTGTTGAGTGTTGTACGCACCACATAGTAATGAAGGTTGTAGTTGAACCAGTGGACGAACTCGCCACCCGATAGGTTGTATTCAGCGCCGCCTATCCCCGGAATAGTTTCGTTTACCGCATACATCCACGTGTTCTCATC
>JAODGP010000062.1:19680-20230 GCA_025464345.1 Methanosarcinales archaeon
GATTGCCCGCATCCTGTCACATTGAACCTGAGCAAATCACCAGCACTCACATTTCTGCTGTCAATCACGAGCTGATAATAGTTTGATGTTGATGAATTTCTGGCATACCATGTCGTTGATGTGTTCGTATTCGTTATCTGAACCACTGGATTGTTGCACGGATTGCCCTCGGATGTATTGACCCACCCGCCAATCACGAATGGTGAATATGGTGCGTTGTCCGCTGCTACCGCAAGGCTCAGACATGCAGCAACAGCAATCACCAGAACGCCTGTTTCCAGTCCTTTTCGCTTTTCCATCTTTTACCTATCACCTCCCATTTGTTCTTCCACCATTCAGCATAAATCATACACAATGATATATTTTACTGACATCTCGCTACGATTGCACCGCGGTCATTGTTATATCTCCGCTGTAATTTCCAACTGCTGTTCCAAACGGAACGAGCAACCTGAAATTGACCAGATTATAACTCGCCTCGCCTGCATAGAGATTCAGGTCATAGCTCGTATGAGTGCCGAGATTCACGCTGTAATCGCCTTCTTTTCAC
>JAODGP010000063.1 GCA_025464345.1 Methanosarcinales archaeon
ATTCACAGATGCAAATGGTAAGAGATATGACAACTGGATACCTGCATTTAAACTATACTAATGATAGAAAGTCTCTCTGGCAAGCTTTCTTTAAACCCTTTAGAAAAGCGTTTACCGTAAACGCTCCGCGGAAAGAAAGGTTGTGACTGCATTAAATCCACCAGTACCAGCGATAAAGCTAATACAAAATATCATCAAATTCTGCCTGTACCTGTGATTTGGTATTTCCAGCGTCAATTCCGCAATTTATTCCCGGAATGACGCTTGCGCTCGCTTATTCGCCGCAAGTTTTCTTACCAGTTCCAGACCCGTATCCTTTATATCCTCAACCTCGATGTAACCGCTCTCGTGAGCACCTTTGAACAGTTCTTCACCACGTTCCGTGCGCACAATTACAGTTGACCAGCCATCAGCCGAGCCAGCAGCACCAACGGATATATCCGCCAGCTCAGCCGAGAAATCTCTGCAAACAGAACAGCCTTCACCCACAAAACTGTTTAAATCGCTAAGTGGAATGGAAACGACACCATCCACTCCATATACCAGCAGTTCTTTACCCTTTATATCAAACTTCCTCACTTGCTCGAGCGGCACACGCTCAGCCACAAACTCCAGCAGTCCTTCCGTGTAATTCCTGGTGCAAAACAAGCCTATCAGTAGTTTCACACGCTCGATACCCACTTCGTACGGCTGCTTCACAGCAGCAAGCTCCGTTTTACGTAAGCCCTGTATCTGACACGGCAGTCCGACAAATGCGATATCACTGTAACCCGCATTCAGCGCATCCCTCACACCCACCACCGAGGGATAGAGCGTATACTTAGTGCCGGCACTACGCTTCAATGCCTCAGAATCCCTTACAACCCTCACTTCAGGTCGCCAATCGCTGTTAGAAGCTGTGACAACCGCACAATCAATCGCCTGCGTCTCCAGCGCATATGCCAGTACCGACGTGACCACACCCCCATCCTGCCCTTTTATCTCGCTACTCATTGCTCGCGCTTCATAGCAGCCCTTATATATACCCAGCACTTCGTCATCTCCGCTCGCCCTGCCAAATATGCTCTCTTCTATCGCCGTCAGCGGCATGAACGTCCTGGGGCAGAAAGTATAACACAGCCCGCAAACGGTATCATACTCCTCAGCAAATTCCGGCTCACCACCATCCACAGTTATCTTATCGCAGAAAGCTGCACAGGTACCACACATGCTGCATTTACGCTTTACTATAACCTCCCGCTTCAAATCAGAGAAGCCGCGTTCTAAAAAAGCGGGCAACCGCACATAACCCTGTTCCTTTATCTCCACAGCCATATCACAACATATATACTATACCATTATAAAAAATAGACCATGCTCATAAAAGATATACGCAACTGCGAATATTTTAGAGCAATGGATAATTCCATACTGTGTGAGCTTTTACATCCGGTTAAAGAATCCTTGCCGGAAATACCTTTCAGTATCGCACATGCAATCGTGAAGCCGGGCGAGAGCACGAAACCGCACAGATTAAAAACGTCCGTTGAAGTATATTACGTACTGGATGGAGAAGGCAGGATATTCGTAAATGCTGAATCTGCTCACGTTCATCAGGGTCAGGCTATCTACATCCCGCCTGATTCGATACAGCATATCCAGAACACGGGCAATACCGACCTGAGAATCCTCTGTATTGTACACCCTGTGTGGCGATCGGAAGACGAAGAGGTGATATGAAGGAAGTCACGGGCAATATTGTGGACATCCTCAACGACGAGATATATCCAGCTACACTTGTATTCGGTAATAAAATAGAATCTATAAAACGAGCAAGGGCGGGGCGATATTACATCATACCCGGGTTCGTTGATGCTCATATCCATATAGAGAGTTCGATGCTAACGCCTGCGGAATTCGCCAGAATAGCTACGGTTCACGGCACCATAGCGGTGGTAGCCGACCCGCACGAGATAGCAAATGTGCTGGGCGTGCCGGGTGTGAAGTACATGATAGAAGATGGCGGTACGGTACCGCTGAAGTTCTATTTCGGCGCGCCTTCATGCGTACCCGCATCGCCCTTCGAGACTGCCGGCTCTACTATAAACTCAGCGGGAATAGAGGAACTGCTGCGGATGGACGAGATAAAGTATCTTGGAGAGGTGATGAATTTCCATGCGGTGATCAATAACGACCCGGATATGCTCAGAAAGATCCATATCGCAACGCGGTATGGTAAATTGGTGGATGGTCATGCGCCGGGACTTGGAGGCGCGGCTCTGAGGGAGTACGTACGTCATGGAATATCCACAGACCATGAATGCCAGACAAGGGCGGAGGCACTGGAAAAACTATCCTCTGGTATGAAAATCCAGATTAGAGAAGGTTCTGCGGCAAAGAACTTCGATGATCTGATTGGCATTGCAGATGAACATTACAGGGACTGCATGTTCTGTACCGATGATCTGCACCCCCACGATCTGATAAAAGGGCATATAAACCTGCTCGTGAAACGCGCGCTCGACTGTGGTATAGATATGATGAAGGTTCTGCGTATTGCATGTGTGAATCCTGTCATGCACTACAGGCTCGATGTGGGTCTGCTCCATCCGGGCGATTATGCCGATTTCATCGTTGTTGATCGCGATTTCAACGTAAAAAAGACATTTATCAATGGCATCATGGCAGCAGAAGATGGCATGCCACTTATACCACGAAGGAGATCAACCGTGGTGAACAGATTTGAAGCACGTGAGCGAGAAGTTACGGATTTCAGAGTTGACCATGCACCAGGGCGTATCAACGTGATCGTCGCCTTTGATGGTCAGCTGGTCACAGGCAGACAGCTTGTGGCACCGAAAGAAGCTGGAGGCTGTGTGGTCTCCGATACCGACAGGGACATACTGAAACTGGCTGTTATAAACCGGTATGATGCGGAAGCGGAACCAGCGATCGGGTTCGTTACGAACTTCGGACTGAAAAAGGGCGCAATCGCATCGAGCATTGCTCATGACTCACATAATATCATTGCCGTTGGTGTTAATGATACAGACCTGTGTAAAGCGGTGAATCTTATAATAAAGCACCATGGCGGTATAAGTGTGGTTGCTGATGATAGGGAAATGTGTTTGCCACTGCCTGTGGCTGGGCTCATGAGTACAGACGATTATGCCTCAGTTGCAATGCGATACCGTGAGATAGACGCAATGGCGAAATCACTCGGCACATCACTGAGTGCGCCTTTCATGACTCTCTCTTTCATGGCATTAACCGTGATACCGGAGTTAAAGCTGAGCGATAAGGGGCTGTTTGATGTTAATACTGCACAGTTCATCAATCTATTCAGCAATTAAAACAGACGCAGTTTCTTCTTTATAGCCCGTAGCTCATCATCACCCAGATGGAGCATATCCTTTATCTGGCTTTCGGGATAATTCTCCACGAACAGCCATACGAACTCTCGTTCTACCGGTGAAAGATTCTCCTCTTTTATAAGCTCGTTGAGTTTCTCCACCTTTCTTTTCAGCTCTTTTATGAATACACCGATACGCACAGGCTTCACCGCCTCCTGGTGCTTGTTCTTCGTACCTGATTTGGGATAGCCAAAAGTATTTAAAGTCCGCCCAACAGAATTGAACTTAAGCAAAGGCAAACCCTCGGCAGCCCTGCGCGCATTCTCTTCCTCATAGATCTCTTCCGCTGACATACCCTCTTCGCTCTCTAACCGGTCCAAATAGCGATACATCCAGTGGTCTTTTCCTACACCCTTGACCTCTTTCATCGCTTTAAAATAACAGGTGCTTGTTATATAAAAGATTCAGATTCAACTTATCTTCTTCGCTGCCAGCTCGATAGCCCTCATAATGCTCGTTCTCGGTCTTATCGTCGCTACCGGTATATTCACTATCCGTTCTACCGTGGGACTGACGATCGGAGCACAGACAAGTGCGGAAGCGCCCTCCTTCTCAGCCTGTATCGCCGCTATCATTGCTTCTTCCATCGTTGTTACTGCATACTCACGGAGATCAAAACTCGCGCCTTCAACACTTATCTCACGCCGGTCCAGCACGTCCAGACAGCCCCGGGAGCAAATAACCGCTATGAACCGCTTCTTAGACGAACCGCCGGACTCCATCTCACGTACTGTGGTTATTATCTTCCTGAAAGTACGCAGGTTCGGGTCACGCTCACCCGCCAGTATCTTGTATAGCGTGCTCGTGGGTATACCCGATTTCGCACTGAACTCACTTATACTGATGCCAAGACCATGTTTGATCGCTTCTGAAAGTACCTCCGGCAATTCCTTATTATGCACGAATACCTCTTTCACTATTGTATCTGCAATACTCATAACTTCTTTTTAGCTACTCTTACAATATATAAGCATGCTAAAGATAAGCTTTTCACTGGTTGATGCGCGGGTCAATCCTTTGAAATGGGTGTACCAGCTCGAAGATGCGGGCTTCCAGGGCTGGGAGATAGTGGCTGAAGGTCTGCAATGCGTTGAAGGCGAGTTCAAAGAGCGTGTGCGAGAGGTGTATCAGACCACCAATCTTATTATATCGCTCCATGCCCCGCTATCAGATATAAACATAGCGAGTGTGAATGAGCGTATCTGGGCAGAGAGCATAAGACAGATAAAAGAGAGTATAGAGAACGCCTATGAGTTCGTGGATGATATATGTGTCGTACATCCCGGTCTTTTATCGCCTCTATCCATGCATGTACCGGATAGGGCGTTTGATAAAGCGATTACGGGTTTAGCGGAATTATGCGATTTCGCATCCGGGTATGGGCTGAGAATAGCGGTCGAGAATCTCACCTCTGCGAATATGCTGATGGGTCGCTATCCTGATGAGCTCATACGGATAGTAAGGGGCGTGAACAGAGACAACATAGGGCTATGCCTTGATGTTGCCCATGCCAATACAACAAATACACTGGATGAGTTCCTCGCAAAGGCAGACGACATGAACATAATACACATGCATGCAAGCGATAACTACGGAACGGACGACCTGCATCTACCTCTCGGGCGGGGTAATATTGACTGGTATAAGGTATTCAGTGTTATCAAAGAAAAAGAATACGATGGTCTATTTGTAATAGAGGTGTACAGCCTGGCAGCGGGGATAGAAAGCCTGGAATACGTCCGCAAGCAACTATGTTAAAAAAATACTAACGGTTTATATATCCCTACTGTGCCAATATATTCAAAACGATGAGGTTAGAAATAGATGGCAAAGCGGTGGATGCCGAGCCAGGGCAGACAATACTGGAGGTGGCACACCGTAATGGCATACATATACCCACGTTGTGTTATCACCGTGCGCTAAAACCATTTGGTGCGTGTCGTCTGTGCTCGGTCGAGATTGAGAGACACGGTCGTAAGCGAATTGTGGCGGCATGCTGTTATCCCGCGGAGGAGGGTTTAGCAGTGCGAACGAACTCGCCGGAAATAAAGGAAATAAGGCAGATGCTGCTGGAACTGCTGCTCGCTCGCTGCCCNNTCGGGCGGGGTAATATTGACTGGTATAAGGTATTCAGTGTTATCAAAGAAAAAGAATACGATGGTCTATTTGTAATAGAGGTGTACAGCCTGGCAGCGGGGATAGAAAGCCTGGAATACGTCCGCAAGCATGCCAGATAAATTGTATTTATATAGCTCATAAAAATTTCAAACACCAGGCATCAAATTACAAATAAATCCCACATCTAAAATTTTAAGGTATTAGGAGGTCACACAGAATCGCAATCACCCTGTCTATCTGCTCTTTACTTATAACCAGCGGTGGCACCAACCGTATCACGGTATCAGAAGTGCAATTTATTAAAATTCCGCGTTCAATCGCCTTAGCTGCTACTTCGCCACAGGGTTTCGTTAATTCTATCCCGACCATCAGCCCTTTCCCTCTTATCTCCTTCACTACCGGATTAGAATCTATCCCCTCGTCATGAGCCTTATCCATGAAATACGCACCCAGCTCGCTTGACTTTTCTACCAGCCCTTCCTCCTCTATCACCTTTATAGATGCCCTCGCCGCTGCACACGCCAGTGGATTGCCGCCAAAGGTAGACCCGTGCTCGCCGGCTTCAAATTCTATGCCCTCTTTTGCGAGCATTGCACCTATTGGGAAACCCGCACCCAGCGCTTTCGCCACGGTCATTATATCTGGCTCTATGCCCTCGTGCTCCTTGCAAAACCACCTACCGGTACGACCAAAACCCGTTTGTATTTCGTCCAGAATCAGCAAGACGCCCTTCTCACTGCATATCTCCCGTACCTCGTTCAAATATCCCGCAGAAGGAACTACTATCCCTGTTTCTCCCTGGATGGGTTCTAATATAACCGCAGCAGTGTTGGTGTCTATTGCATCTCTGATTGCACCGGCATTGTTGTATGGCACAAATTCCACGCCGTCCAGCAGTAGAGGCTCAAATACACCTCGTAATTTTGTTCCAGACGTTACACTTAACGACCCGAGTGTTCTACCGTGAAAACTGCCTTCCACAGCTATGAACTTACGCTTCCCGGATGTCGCTTTACATGCCAGCTTCAATGCCGCTTCTATACCCTCAGCACCGGAATTACAGAAAAAGACCCTGTCCATACCGGTTATCCCCGAAAGTTTCTCTGCAAGTTCCAC
>JAODGP010000064.1 GCA_025464345.1 Methanosarcinales archaeon
CGAATATATATAAAAATAGTTTTGTATAATTGGAATTTTCAAGTGCGATTTTTGCGAAGAACTTTCTCTCCACAAAAGAGGGTACACGCCTGACAGCGAGCTGGGCAATGCGGTGACTGCCCGTTGTCCGGGGTTAAATCCCGTTGACCTCATGTGACGCAAATACTTAAATATCATAGCCATATAAATAAACAACCTATGCGACTGCCGAAGAAGTATGATTATGATACTGTGGAGCGGAAGTGGCTGGATGCGTGGGATGAATCAATGTACTACTTCGACCACGCCTCAGGAAAGGAGCAATACATCATAGATACCCCACCACCTTACCCGACCGGTGATTTCCATATAGGTAACGCTCTGAACTGGTGCTACATCGATTTCCTTGCGCGATACAAGCGTATGCGCGGCTATGAGGTGATGTTCCCTCAGGGCTGGGACTGCCACGGACTGCCGACCGAGGTGAAGGTCGAGGAGATACACGGGATATCCCGCCACCAGCTGAGCAAGCATGAGTTCAGAGCGCTGTGCGAGGAGCTGACCGCACGGAACATAGAGCAGATGAGGGCAATGATGAAGCGGCTGGGCATCTCCATCGACTGGAGCCACGAATATATCACGATGGATGACTCCTACATGCGCTACACACAGCTGTCATTCCTGAAGATGTATAAAGCCGGGCTGATATATCAGGCGGAACATCCCGTTAACTGGTGTCCACGGTGTGAGACCGCAATAGCTTTTGCCGAGGTCGAGTATGAAGATCGTGACTCGTATCTGAATTACATACTCTTCAGGCGAGTGGACAATGGCAGTTACGTTGAGATTGCGACCACGAGACCGGAACTGCTGGCGAGTTGCGTGGCTGTTGCGGTGCACCCCGATGATGACCGTTATAAGGATATGATAGGCAGCGAACTGGAGGTACCCCTCTTTGGACAGCGTGTGCGGGTCTATCAGGACGATGCAGTGGACCCGGAATTTGGTACCGGCGTGGTCATGATCTGTACATTTGGAGACCGGCAGGATGTGCGATGGTGGAAGCAGCATGACCTGCCACTCAGAGTCTCAATAGACGAGCGAGGCAGGATGACCTCGATCGCAGGCAAGTACGCAGGACTGGACACACTGGAATGCCGTAAAAGAATCCTGTCTGATTTGAGTGATTCGGACTTGCTCATGCGGCAGGAGTCAATAAGGCAGAACGTCGGCGTTTGCTGGCGCTGTAAAACACCGATTGAGATAATCTCCACACGTCAGTGGTTCGTGCGTGTGAATAAAGAAGAGATATTGAAAGCAGCGAAGGAGATAAACTGGTATCCGCATCATTTCCGATTACGATTGGAGAACTGGGTTCAATCCATGGACTGGGACTGGTGCATCTCACGGCAACGCATATTCAGTGTGCCTATCCCTGTGTGGTACTGCAAGCGCTGTGGCGCTGTGAAACTTGCGGAGGAGTCGCAACTGCCGGTTGACCCCGTTGTGAAGAGTCCGGACACACCATGCTCTAATTGCGGCGGTACCGAATTTGAACCCGAGCATGATGTCCTGGATACGTGGATGGACTCATCCCTGACCGCACTATGGACCGCGGGCTGGCATTTTGATACCTGTGAGGCGGAATTCCAGTTCCCGGTCGCTTTAAGACCCCAGGGGCACGATATCATAAGAACATGGGCTTTCTATTCCATACTCCGCTCACTCGCACTTACACGCACGATACCATGGCATAACATACTCATCAACGGTATGGTACTGGGTGAGGACGGGTATAAGATGAGCAAATCGAGGCACAACACTGTCTCTCCTGATGAGGTGATACAGAAGTATGGCGCTGACGTGTTCAGGCAGTGGGCGGCGATAGGCGGTGCAACGGGCTCTGACGTGCAGTTCCGGTGGAAGGACATAATAGCAGCGAGTAAATTCATGCAGAAGCTATGGAGCATCCTCAGGTTCTCTATGATCCATCTCGCGGACTATGAACCACCGGCTAAAGAGCCGGAACTGGAAGTTGTTGACCGCTGGCTGCTATCTCAGCTGAACAGGCTCGTCATTACCGTGACCGAGGCGATGGATGGTTACCAGTTCGATGAAGCGATGAAGAGTATCAGATCGTTTGCATGGTATGTACTCGCTGATGATTACATTGAGCTGGCGAAGTCGAGGTTATACGGGCGATCGCCCTCTGCCAGATATGCGCTATATCAGACACTGAAGACCCTCAGTCTCATGCTTGCACCATTCATTCCGTTCTTTGCGGAAGAGATGTACTCGTACCTGAGCGAGGGAGGAAGCGTACACATGGCTAAATGGCCACAGCCGGGTAAGATAGACACTGATGCTGAGGCTGAAGGTGAACTAATCGCTGCTATTGTACGTGCAGTGAGGCGATACAAGTCCGAGCGGGGCATACCTCTTAATGCCGCTCTGAAGAGGATTGTTATACTCAGTGATACCGATATGAGCACCGGCGATATAGCGAACGCAACGGCGACGACGGTGGAACTGAAGAATAATGATGCGGGAACGTACGAGGGTACAGTAATAGATGTAAAAGAATTGAGGATAATAATAGAGGAATAGGAGATGGCAGCGAAAGGAAGAGGTAAAAGGAAGAAGAAGGAAACCAAACGCAGTGGCGGCAGGCGAGAAGAGCGAGGGTTGATGTCCTCTGCGGGCTTGATGCGCTACTATGATGTGGAGGAATCGGCTATCAAACTACCGCCAAGGGCTATCCTGATATTTGGTGTCGCTCTCGGTGTCACGGTGCTCGGTCTGGAGATATTATTCGGTATCTGGCCACATTGATCGCAAATCACTTAGAATATGCCACCACCTGAGGGAATAGCAAGATTGCAGGAGATAAGGAGGAAGATAGACGAGATAGACGATGCTATTGTGGCTCTGCTGATAAAGCGGATGGAATATGCGATGCAGGCGCGTGCTGAGAAGCTCCGGCTGAACCTGCCGGTGACCGATTCAGAACGTGAGAGGGAAGTGATAGAGCGATGGCGAGCACACGCACGGGAGGATAACCAGGTGAGTGAAGATTTGATGCAGCGAATAGCGGAGCTCGTTACCGAATACACACGTAAAAAGGAACTGGCAGAGGCTGATAAATAGAGAAATGAAACCCGTGGTCATGGATACGACGAAAGGGCTCAGGATATTGATAAGGAACTTTGAGATGCGGGACATAAAGCGAGTGATGGAGATAGAGGAGGAAGCGTTCCTTGAGGGTGATAAGGACCTGTATATCGAGTTATACAGGGAATGGCAGGAGGGTTTCATCGTGGCTGAGGTGGATGGCATGGTTATCGGGTTTACGGTACTGGTATTAACCCCGGAAGAAGAGGGCAGGGTATTTGCACTCGCGGTGGATTCCCGGTTTCGGGGTAAGGGTGTTGGGCGTGCACTGCTGAAAGCTGCATTCAACCTGCTGAGGAGATACAAGATCGGGTTCGTACGGCTCGAAGTCCGTGTGAGTAACCGTGTGGCACAGCAATTATACAGGAGTATGGGGTTTGTAGAGACCGGATTTGTTCCTTTCTACTATAAAGACGGCGAAGCGGCGCTGTTAATGCGGAAAGTGCTGTAAGATAATCATCGCAATATCGCAATCACCGTCTTCCTCCGTCTCACTCTTGCACCGCCGCGCACGCACAGCTCAAAGCCTTCCGGTATGCTCACATCCACACGCGAGCCGAAGCATATCTTGCCCATCTGCTCGCCTTTTCGTATCTTCTGCCCTTCTTTTACCTGGCATATTATCCTGCGAGTGAAGAACCCGGCTATCTGAACCACCTTTACAGTACCATAACCGGTAGCCAGCTCGATGGTATTACGCGTATTGAGCTCACTGCTTCGCAAGAATGCGGGCTTGAACGTGCCTCGCTCGGATATTATGCGCCGTACCACGCCATCAAGTGGTGCGACAGTGATATGAGAATTATGGAGCTGCATGAATATGGATATGGCTCTATTCTCTCCTTCCGTGATACTCAATATCCTGCCACTCGCGGGTGATACCATCTCTTCGCTCATCTTATCTGAACCCAAATCTACCGATCAGTGGTACAAATACGACCTCGTTTTTACTCCGCTTCTCTATACCGTTCTTCTTCTCCACCAGATACAGGACCTGTATATACCGCCCGATCGGTATCACCATTTTCCCACCGGTCTTCAACTGCTCAATCAGCGGCGGAGGCACATCTGGTGCTGCACAGGTCACACATATCCTGTCGAAAGGCGCATGTTCGGGCAAGCCAAGCGAGCCGTCACCGAGCACCACCATGACATTCATATAGCCTGCTGCTCTCAGGTTCCGCCTTGAGTACTCAACAAGAGATGGCAATCGCTCCACGGTGTAAACACAGCCATTTTTACCTATTAGTTCGGCAATCACCGCGGCGTGATACCCTGAGCCCGCACCGATCTCAAGCACTCTGTCACCCTTCTCCAGATCAAGATAATCGCACATCATCGCCACCATGTGCGGTGCACTTATCGTCTGCCCATCACCAATGGGGAGAGGATAATCGCCGTAAGCCTGATCTCTCAGTTCTGGCGGCACAAACAGGTGTCGCTTCACTCGTTTCATCGCTTCCAGCACCTCCTTTCGCACCCCAAGCCCCCTCAACCGGTCAATCATTCGCTGCCGCTCTTCCTTATACCTCTCATCCTCTACCATTCAGGTTCCATTGTATGCCTTTTACGCTCCAGGAACGCATATACGGTACTATGCGGCGTACCACGGAGCAGCATCTCGATAGCCTCACGCGCCTCTTTTAGCTGCTCTGGATAGCCTATCAGGCTCACGGTCTTACCATATACGGACATTTTCACGCCTGTAAGCGTCTCTATCACGCGTCTGGTCTTACCTTTCTGCCCTATTATCCGCCCCTTCATCCGCTTCAACGCCTTTGGGGAGAGATGAGCAAGCGAAATGACATCAAAGATCAGGGAATCGTCCTCGAGCAGTGCGATAGCCCTCTCGGGAGAGAATCCGCGACCTATCGCTCTGACCACATCCACAACCCTCAATGTTTTTGTGGGATCTTCTCCCTCTACACCCTCTATACATACCACACCCTCTTCGCTATCCACGGTTATCTTACTCGCTGATAGCCGCTCAAGCTCATCCTTTACTGCGCCATTATGCCCGATGAGCACCCCGATCCTATCCTGTGGTATCCTGAGATACTGCGTTATCGCCATTTTTTATCTCCGCGATCATCTCCTCCACCGAACATTTTAAACCAAGTCGGTTGAAGAATAAGACGATATTCTCAACATCCCGCCTGAGGAACGCATCAGCATTTGGATGCTCCAGCAGCAGAGCCTGTCCCAGATCTATCAACACGGGTCTTACTTCCTCTCCTTCAAGATAGCCGTGCATCAGTATATTGAACTCACTGAGGTCGGCATGAACCATACCCGCGTCTTTATACAGTGCCTTTAAATAGCTGGTTATCAGTTTGAGCAGCTCCTCAAGCTCGAAATCGCGAGTGAGCACCTCTGGCGGTATGTCACGCAATCTCGGCGCGGCTATACCGCCCTCTCCCACAAATTCCATTATCAACACGTTATTAATGCATGCAATCGGTCTGGGAACCGGCACACCGGCATCAGAAGCACGCTTCAGGTTCTTCAGTTCCTTACGCGCCCACGTGAATACCACACTGCGCCGGTCCTTCTTTATGTGCGTGAATCTCGGATCACCCATGATGTAATCGAGCATGGCATTGAAGTTAGATGTGCTCAACTTATATATCTTTATAGCCAATTCCTCATCGGCATCACCAAGTGCGTGAAATACAATCGCTTCTTTACCACGGCTTACAGGACCGCCCAGCGCTTTTATTATTCCCCGCTTCGCGAATTTATACAGTGTTTCGAGTGTAGTGGGCTCAAAGACATACTCTTCCGTTTTGAATTCACGATAATCCTTCTTCCGCTTCTTACCCTTTGGTAAAGGTCGCTCTTCTCGCTTCAGCCATTTCGCTACCTCAAATAGCCCTTCCTTCTCAACCATTCCGCTTGCGGTCTTGTATATTTATGGATGAGATCCGCTTTTTCATCCTGGAACTCCCATGGTACGATAATCACCACGTCACCGACGTTAATCCACTCCTTTCGCTTCAATCTACCGGGTATACGCGCCATTCGCTCCACTCCATCCTCACACTGGACCATTACTCGCCTGCCTCCCAGCATCTTCTCAACAATAGCAAGCACCTCCCTATTGTCTCGCTGCGGTATACGTACTCTTATTACCTCCTCTGTACTCTCGTCTATCTCAACCAATTTCCACTGTCCCCGAACGCTATTATTGTCATGACTTATTTATCTATGAAGGGGTAAGGTTTTATTAAACTTAAGCTATCTGTGATTAGCGGATATGAGCACGAGTAAGAGGGTGAGGCGGATTCTTTCGAGGCTGATATTATCTATCTTATTCAGGAAGAAGAAGGCGGTGAAGATAGGCATTTATGGACCACCAAATGCGGGCAAGACCACTCTCGCGAATCGGATAATACACACCTTCGTGGATGAGAACGAGGATGTGGGCGTATCCACCGAGATACCGCATGAGACGAGGCATGTGATAAGACGTGCGGGTATACTGATAGACCTAAAGAGGCATGGGAGGAGCAATCCAAAGGTGAGCAGAGCGAAGTTGATGCTCGATGTGGTTGATACGCCGGGTCTGGCAACGAAGATAGATTTCCGTGATTTCATGGCTTATGGTCTGCCGGAAGATGAGGCGAAGCGGCGTGCGAAAGAGGCGACAGAGGGTGTTATAGAAGCGATCAAGTGGCTTGACGATATTGACGGCGTCATTTTACTCATGGATTCTACTGAAGATCCGTATACACAGACGAATGTCGTTATAATAGGTAACATGGAGGCAAGGGGCATACCAATCATCATCGCGGCGAACAAGATTGACCTGCCCGATGCAGCTCCACAGCGTATAAAGAACGCGTTCCCACAGCATCGTGTGGTGCCTGTATCGGCGTTGAAGGGCGAGAATATGGAGGTGCTATATGCGGAAATGGCAAAGGTCTTCAGGTAAGAGCACGGAAGGAGGTGGACTGATGGGGATAGAAATGAACCTGGTATCCAGGGATAAGATAGAATCCATGGGTTCGATGGAGAAGCTGAGGTTTATACTGGACGATGTCAAATCGGGCAACATAGTGGTTCTTGAGGGTGGCTTGACGGCTGAGGAGCAGATGAAATTGATAGAGCTCACGATGCTGGAGGTGGATGATAATTTCCCGGGCATAGAGATAAGCGGGTATCCAGCGAAGAGGAGCCTGTTAAGCCTCAGGAAGAAGACAAGACTGACTGTTATCGGACCCGCGGCGAAGATGCGGACGATAAAGAAGGATGAAGACCTGATAAGTGCTATCATCTCCACGACGTAAAAATGCACAAATGTCTGAGATGTGGTAAGAAGTTTGAGCATATAAGTGAGGAGATGCTCAATGGCTGCCCTGAATGCGGCGGCAGGTTCTTCCTGTACATAAGAGACGGTACAGACCTGAGTGCCACGGAGCTGGTGGACCGGCTAAAGATAGAGGAAAGCGATGAGGCTATAAGCCAGGATGAGCGAATAGAGAGTCTGAGGATCATAGGCACGGGTATTTATGAGCTCAATCTGGACGCACTGATGAGTAAGAAGGAGATAGTGATGGGCTTAAAAGAGAATGGTACTTACGCGATCCATCTGCCATCGCTATTCGGTAAGAAGAGGAGTCAGCGGAAAAGGTAAAAATTTATTTAGTTATTCAATATTATACAGGATGGTGATACGAATGGGTTTGAAAGAAGGATTGGGGAAGTTATTCCCGCGCAGGGAGGAAGAAGAGGGGGATTATCTGGACTTCGACCTGGATATAGAGGAGTACGAGGAGGAGCTGGGTGAGCAGCCGGAAGAGGTGAGGATGTATGTGAGGACTGCGGAATTAACGGGGTTGTATGATATTCCAGTCTTGAAGCGGGAGGTCTATGCGGGCAATCTCCTTATTGTGGACATTTCACTCGTGAAACATGATAAGGTGCTGATAGAGAAGGCGATAAAGGACCTCAAACTGGCTACGCTCGATGTCGGTGGTGATATAGCGGGTATAGGAGAGGATCAGATAGTAGTGGCGCCAGCGGGTGTGAGGATATCCAGGGAGAAGGTGGGTGGAGAGTGAAGTGAAGGAGAAATGCCCGGTCTGTGGCGCGGATAGTGATCTGGAATTTAAGCCTTATAACATACCCTATTTCGGTGACATCATGCTGTTTGTGAGTACATGCCGGTCATGTGGCTATCACTCCTCAGATGTGATGATTTTATCGGGCGATAAGAGCAAGAAGCGGCATGAATTGCATGTATCTTCCGGTGAAGATTTGAATGCCATGGTTGTGAGGTCGTCCAGTGGCAGGATAGAGATACCGGAGCTGGGTGTGAACGTGGAGCCGAGAAGGGGTGAATCGTTCATCACAACGGTGGAGGGAGTGCTGGCACGTGTGGAAGGGATAGTGAAGATGTTGCGCACAGAGGTAGAAGGAGCGAAGAGGGAACGTGCGGATTACATATTGAAGTATATAGAGGGGATAAAAGCGGGGGAGAAGGGGATGACATTGATAATAGAGGATCCAACCGGTAACAGTGCGATAATACCACGTCAGGTGGACGAGATACTGAGGCGTAAAAAGAGGCGTACGGAGCTATTGAAGGTGCGGAGGAGTATGAGACGTGCGATAGTGGCGGCGGTAGAAGCCGGAAGGAGACCGGTGATTGGCGAGATAAAGCGGAAAGGACTCACTGGTCAGGGTATAGAGATAGATGCAGCGGTTGCAGCGAGTCGTATAGAGGCAGGCGGTGCGTGTGCGGTATCGGTACTGACGGATGAAGCGTTTGATGGCTCATTATCCGATCTGGAAGCGGTAAAACTCGCGGTTTCATTACCTGTGTTGAGGAAGGATTTCATATTTGATGAGTTCCAGGTAATGGAATCGTATGTACATGGTGCGGATGCAATCCTGCTGATAATGCGGTTTCTGAATGAGCGGCAGATGATAGAACTGGTCAATAAGGCTCGTTCGTTCGGTATGGAGTGCATTGTCGAGATAGACAGTGTTTCGAGGGCTAAATTGCCTGATCTGAGTGAGGTTGCAGATTCCGTAATCGTAGGTATAAACAATCGAGATTTAGTAACGCTGGATGTGCGACTTGAGACATTTGAAGCGATAGCACCTGCGGTGAAGAGCAGATTGCCGGCGGGTGTGCCTCTGGTGGCGATGAGCGGTATAGCGAGCAAGGATGATGCGTTGAGGATGTTCAATGCGGGTGCGGATGCCATACTCGTGGGGACTTCTATCATGCATGCACCTGATATAGAATCGAAGGTCAGGGAACTATGCGACTCCTCATACAGCTGAATGCTGTGAAGGATCAGTGTTATGAGATGATGTACCATCATAAGCTTCAGGGATTCATTTACGGGCTGCTGAGGAAATCAGGATATGGTGAGTTGCACGACAGACCGGGCTACAAATTCTTCTGTTTTTCCAATATTTTCCCGATAAGGGACATGGAAGCGGGCGAATCTGCGAATTTGATCATCGCATCACCTGACCATGTGCTTATATCATCGCTGGAGATGGCGCTTCGTGATGTTAACATGATAGGTATAGGGGAGATGTGCTTTGAACTGAGAGGAGTCAAGCGCATAGATGTGCGGTTGAGGCGGCGGGGTGGTCTGAGATTGATGACAGCCACGCCTATAATAATAAGGATACCCGAGAGGAGTTACGAGCGGTACCGGATACC
>JAODGP010000065.1:0-157 GCA_025464345.1 Methanosarcinales archaeon
AGCCAGTATATCTATCATATTTTGCATTTTATGATTAGCAGTTAAAACGTAATAATATATAAACATATAATCCACAACCAGCACATTCTGAAGAGAGCCACTTGCTGAATTTAATTTATGCGTTGTCATTTTACAATAACAGCTATTTCGGCTTACT
>JAODGP010000065.1:363-6497 GCA_025464345.1 Methanosarcinales archaeon
CCTTTCACGAATACAACACCCTCTCGCATCTCCACACCCGTGAATTCCGCAGCATCACCGAGTACCACGACAGAGCCGCCATTGAGCAGTGCTCCGGTATTCATGCCCGCATTACCTTCTATAATCAGCAGCCCCTTACGCATCAGTATACCGGCACTTATGCCTGTATCGCCCCGCACACGTATTTTAGCCTCGACGCGGTTACGTGCTGCGACTGTACTCCTCAGGATACCATCCCTTAGAACCAGCTCATCTTTTCTGTATTCATTTGGCGGCAGTAGTTCTTCGGGATGATGTAACAGCCACGTGATTGACACGAACTTCTTATAGCCTTTCAGATCGGATTTCACCTCTACAACATTGCCTAAGGGCTCTCTCACTCTACCCCGGACATATATTGCACCGGCGACCATGCTCATGCCCAGATATGAACCGGCGTTGCCATCCACTATTATCGAGCCTGTATTGCTTATCGCTCTGCCATCACCGCCGAAATAGCGGAGGCTGACGCCCATGCTCGTGCCAAGCCTGTTGCCCACATTGCCGCTTATACGGACATCTTCACCCTCTCGTAAGGCATCCACCACGTCCTCATACGTGTGATCAGTACCCGGTATCCGCTCTGAAGGCTTGAGCTTCGTACCTTTATGCTGCCATAAGAAGTTATAAGTGAAATCGCCTATGCAGTCCAGAGCAGCGTTCAGCTTCAGTTCCATATCTCAATCACGGTATTCCGTACTCACCACCGCACGAATATGCTCGGCTGTCTTCTCTCCCACATGCTCAACCTCCATCAATTCCTCCTTCGTGGCTGATACCAGCCGTTCTATCGTCTTGAATCTCCGTAGCAGATTCCTCGTTGTTACAATACCGATATTGGAGAGTGAAGATATGAAATATTCCTGCTGCGCCTTCAATGAAGCTGTTGGCTTCTTACCATGTGGATTCACCTCATGCGGGTTCGGTATCTGCTCCCGTTTCGCTATCACGTATATCAGCGAAGCGGTATCCGCCTCATCCCTGGTCTGTAATATCGGTACCGAAAGGTCAACGGTGATGGCAGCCATCACTGCCCTTACCACATTTGGATGTACATCACGGTTGCCATAGGGCGAATCTCCCTCAATAACCAATAACGGCTTCTCGTACTCGTCCTTCAGCCGTTTTATCTGCTCTAACAGATTCCTTCTCCTGTTAATGAGCGAATCGAGGAAATCATGCGTGGTCTTCCGCTCTATGCAAACCCGATCCGATACGACGTAATCACCGACCTCCAGATTCTTCAATTCCAGGTGCACACCCGCTTTCTCCAGGAATCGTACCACACCAGACTTCGTCTCTCGCGTATCTGCGAACACTCTCAGTCGCGGTATCTCCGTGAGTGTCTGCTGTGTGTTCTTATCCGTCTCGCTACTTTCCAGTTCCATCGTCTGTAGCTCGCTTATCCTCCTTCGCATCTCTCGCTCCTTACTCCGGCTGAGCCAGTAATATGCTTCGTCTTTTGTCCCTTTTGCGATTAACACGATTATTTTACCGACTTTCTTACGTGCTGTACGCCCTTTACGCTGTATGCTCCTTATGGCAGATGGTATGGGCTCATAGAAGATCACTACATCGGTTGCCGGTATATCAAGCCCTTCTTCTGCGACTGAAGTGGCAACAAGCACGTTATAAAACCCTTCTTTGAACCTGTTCACAATCTCTACCTGCTCCTTCTGCTTTAATCCGCGGTCGTCCATTCTCGTTGCCTGCCCGACGAACTTGACCGCTCTTATATCCGTATCAAGGTTGGATAGTGCATTTAAAATCATCTCCGCAGTATCACGGTAATTCGTGAATACAATTATCCTCTGGTTCGGTCTCGCCCGTATCTCTTCTTCCAGTATCTGTATAAGAGCCGGGAGCTTTGGATGCTCTCCTCTGTATGATGATACCGCCCTCATCACCTCCAGGAACTTACCATCCTTGAGCAATCGTTTTGATGCCTTGCTACCGGTCTTTGAGAGTGCTTCGTTCCTCAGCCGATCTAAATATCTTCGTAATGCGAATACGCCCTCGGTCTCTATCAGTTCTATCGCATGTTTCAGCTTCAACACTTCTGCCTGGAGTGATAAAGCCTTATACAGGTCTGAATGCTTCTGTTTCGATAGCTGTGCCTCTATCATACCGCGCAATTCCAGTATCTCGGTCTTCGTTATCTCCCCGCTCTTCTTCCTTATGAACCCCAGTCGCCTCAGTTCCGCTATTCGCTCATCCAATACGCGCTCAAGCGATTTCCTCAGCTCTTTCAGCTCCGCCGGCACATCCACCGCACGCCATTCGAAATCTTTCCTGTATACGTAGGGTGCGACATCAGGGTCGTATTCTGTCCTGCTCTCCACACGCTTGACACCGAGTGAGTTACAGATCTCCATTATTTTGTCCCGCTCGCTACCCGGCGATGCGGTCATACCGAGCACCCGCGGCTCTCTCGCCTGTTCCGCATATTTCTCCGCTATATACACGTATGAGTAATTACCGACCGCACGGTGGCACTCATCGAATATAAGCAATGAGACGTCAGAGAGCGTGATCCTCCGGCTCAGCAGGTCGTTCTCTATTATCTGCGGTGTACATACCACGATTCTGGCATCCTCCCACAGCTTCTTACGCTTATCCGGCAGTACTGTACCGGTAAATGTCTGTATAAGTGCGGGATCGAGTTTCAATACTGATTTTAAGAATGTTGAATGCTGCACCACCAGCGGTCTGGTCGGAGCGAGGAAGAGTATCTTGCCCAGCGGTAACCTATCAAGTATAACGAGTAGCGCAATGGTGGTCTTACCCAGCCCGGTTGGCAGTACAACCATGAGCGATTCCTTCTTCGCCGCTTCGGCTATCGCTATCTGATAACTCCGCCGCTCTATCACTCCTTCTTTTAATAACGGATGCGAGATGAACCGCGAGTGCATGCTAAAAGAATATCATTAAAATAATTAAGGATTAAATAACCATAGGGATATGAGTATCTGTTCTCTGGATACGTATACAGGCGAGAGACATCGTGCAATAAGGCTGGGTAAAGAGGATGCGAAAGACATTTCCGAACTTTACAGGGAGGTCTGGCTGAAGGCGTACGAATATCCGGAGGAATGGCGGAAGAAGCGTGCGATAAGCGAGGAAGAGGTGAAGAAGGAGATGGATTCCGGCTATTTCTTCTTCGGTGTTCGTATAGATGGCAGGCTTGTGGGCGTATATAAAGCATCAATAACAGAACGTGGCTGTTTCGGCGAGCATCAGGCTGTCCTGCCTGAGTATCGTAACCAAGGTGTTGCTTCTGCGATGTATGAGCAGTTCTATGAGTTCGCAAAAGCGAATAAATGTAAGGTGAATTATGTGAATATTCTGGCAGGGAATGAACCTTGCGAGCGAGCAATGAAGAAGTTCAACTTTTACAAGACTGGCGAGCCCTGGGAGCAAAGCAAGGGGATGCTCGTTCAGACGTACGAGCGGAAGGTGGACACAGAGGAAGAGGATTAACATCCAGAAGCCATAGAACTGCTGATGGCGCCCGCGACTCCAGTGATGAGTTCAAAAGCAATCCACCTCAGCATGAGAGCCAGAAGACCTTACCGCGGTATCTCACACGCTTTATCTTACCGCACTCGCGCAGCCTCTTCAGGCTGTCTGGAATATTCACGTAGCCCATCCTGTTCAGGGTCTCAATAACCTGCGTCTCCCGCATTGGATGCCGTCTTATCAATGCCATAATCGCTTCTTCCGGACTCTCGAACCCGGCAACCGAGAATTCACCCCGCTCTTCCCCGGTTATATCCCGCACATTGAGATCGCTGAGAACCGCAAGTGCAAGTTCAATAGCTTCTTCATCGGGTGGTACCGCCCATGACTCTGCTGGTGGTCTTATCGGTACATTCAGGTACGTACGTTCGGGTTCTATGCGTTCAAGCTGGTATCTTAGCGCCTCCAGCTCCTCTTCCACATCATTGATACCTTTTACCAGCATGACTTCCATCCATATCTCGCCCTCATACCTCCTGCTGAACTCGGATATACCCCTGACTATCGTTTCAAAATCAAGCTCTCTATGTGGTCTGTTTATCTTATGGAATGTCCGGGGTGTACCTGCATCAAGCGATGGCATAACGACATCAGCGCTCTGCAGCTCCGCTCTCACATCCGAACGATAAAGAAGCGACCCGTTTGTATCCACCGCGACCGGTATATCCACTATCTCCTTTGTCTTTTCAATTAACCGTCCCAGGCTCTTGCATAAAGTGGGCTCACCTTCTCCAACGAACGTAACGAAATCAATCGCGCCTTTTTGCTGTTCTATTGCCCGCTCAATCTCTTCCAATATCGCCTCCGGCACGAAGAAGTCCTCACGCTGAACGGTCATACGTGTTGTCCTGCCAAGCTGACAGTACACACAGGAATAATCACACGTCTTAAAAGGAACAGGACTGACGCCTAAGGAACGCCCAAGCCGCCGTGACGGTACCGGTCCATAAACTACTCCTGAGCTCACCGCTCCTCTCTATCTGATACGCCAGCTTCTTCAAACGTAGCCATCTCACGCAGTATCTTACACGACGCATCCACAATGCTGATTCCCAGTGCCGCACCTGTACCCTCACCGAGCCGCATCTTCAGGTCGAGCAGGGGTGTTAGCCCGATGTAATCCAAAATAGCCTGGTGTCCCGATTCTACCGACATATGCGATGCGATGAGATAATCTTTCAGCCTGGGATTGAGTTCACAGGCAATAAGTGCTGCTGCACCGGATATAAAACCATCTATGACCGCAGGGACACGGTGTGCCGCTGCAGCAAGCATTACACCTGCCATACCGCCAATCTCAAATCCACCCAGTTTCGCCAATATATCAATTGCATCGTTCCTATCCGGCTTATTAACCGCTAACGCACGCTTTACCAGCTCTATCTTACGCTTGAGCCCTGTATCATCGAGACCAGTGCCACGTCCAGTTACCTCTTCCACAGGTTTGCCTGTTACGAACGCGGTAATGGCACTGCTTGGAGTGGTATTGCCTATGCCCATATCACCAATGCCAACGATATCCAGACCCTTAACCAGTTCATCCTCCAGCACTTCGATACCCGCTTCTATTGACCGAATAGCATATTCATAGCTCATTGCACCACCTTTCGATATGCTCGCAGTACCATATCCAATCTTCTTATTAACGAAAATCCCGGTTTTTACTTTTATGTCCTCTGCCACGCCCATATCCACTACAACCACCCGCGCACCGACATGCCGTGCGAGGACGTTTATTGCCGCACCGCCATTAAGGAAGTTGTAGACCATCTGCGCGGTTACTTCTCTCGGATATGCACTCACACCTTCTGTAGCTATACCATGATCTCCTGCCATCGTTATAATCACTCTGTGCTTCAGTTCCGGCGTGGGATTTCCAGTAATACCCGCGACCTTCATTGATAGCGATTCCAGTATACCGAGGCTACCCTGAGGTTTCGTCAATCGGTTCTGTCGCACCCTCGCCGCATCCATAGCCGCGCTATCCAGAACGCCCGTCTTCCCTATCAATTCTCTTATTTTATCCATATCACGTACGGAGTCGCTGGGATTTGAACCCAGGTCATCGGGTCCGAAGCCCGAAGGGATAGTCCGCTACCACACGACTCCACGATCTTACAGTTTTATACCGCCCTCTCGCTCATTTCATCACTCACCTATTTATTTTGAATTGAGCGAATTAAACTTTTGCACTCATCCATACCAATGGCAGATTTCAGTTGACGAAGAGGTGTCTGGTAAAGTTGAGGGGCAGGAGGGCATAGCATACGCTCTATGAAGAACTTTCCTTTTATTCACTACCTTGAAATGTACGGTCTTCCTATGGCGGTCATAAGCGATATGCAATCGTCGAATGAAGAGCGTTATGCCAGATATACCTCACCAGTACTGCCAGTATCACTTATCAAAAATGCCGGAAGAAGTTCCGGCGGGGGCAAAAGTGATTACTTTATATACTCTAATACTACTACAATTAGAGTGTAAATGGGAGACAAAGTCACCATAAAGATACCGCGTGAGCTGTATGAGAAGCTACGGGCGATGATAGAGGGCACGGGATTCTCCAGCGTTACCGA
>JAODGP010000066.1:0-522 GCA_025464345.1 Methanosarcinales archaeon
TGCCATTATCCCTTCCGCTGTGTTCTTAAGCAACCGGAACGCCAGTGCCTGACTCGGAAAAGCACGCAAGCCACAATCAGGACCGGCATACTTTATCCGATCATCGAAAATAGAATGTGCATGTTTCAACCTCTGCTTCACCCGTTCCGGGTTGTTATAATCATCTATTATTCGCTTCAATATCGCTTCATCACTGAACGCCCGCGTATGATGCTGCTCATCATATTCCGCAGCCATGCTCAGTATATCAGTCCGAGCGATACCTACCCGGAGATACTTATCGTAACGCTCCAGCACCTCACGGTCTACCAGTTGCAATACAGAAGGATTCGCTGCGGATTCCAATCCTATCACACTTATTCCATCCACCTGGCACACAAGTTCGTAGAATATCGGAGAATGTAGGTGTATCTGCGTATCTATACCTTTCTGAAATGCGAACTGTGCTGCGGTCTCCAGTGCCTTTATCACTGCTTCACCCTCCTCTATACGCGGGTCTAAACCCATACTCGGCTCGTCTAT
>JAODGP010000066.1:750-5835 GCA_025464345.1 Methanosarcinales archaeon
TATCGTCCAGCATGGGTTCACTGAATTGAGGCACCATCTGCTGGAACTGCGGATACGTCGGCAGTTCTACGCCCGCATTCAGCTTCTGAACCATTGCATCCTCTATCATGCTGTAAAGCGTGTCATCGGGCATGGCAAAAGCCCGCTCTATCCATTCCTTGCTCGTTCCTTCCGGCAATGGATAGCTGCCTATGTCATCATATATCAAGCCCGTCATATCTCTTCCATCATCCTCTCCCAGTAATCGGTTATCCTGTCCACTTTATACGATGCTATACCCGTGTAACGCTCAGCCTCAAATGCCTGTTTGCGCTGTTCCGCAGTGAACCTCCTCATATAGGATTGCACGGTATCATCCGCTTCTATCAGCTCTTTCAGGCTCTTACCACGCTCATATGCCTGAAATGACTTCTGTCTCAGGTATTCATGTGCATCAGGATGCCCGTAATACGATAGCAATATGTACAGTGGCTCGGCAATGATCTTATCCGCGGAGATATCGAAATTGGCACGCATACTGGCTTTATCCACCACCAGCCGCTCGCTTATCCGCTTCAATTCCTTCACACTATGGTCGAATATCACCAGCAACTCAGGTATATATCGCTGGGATGCGGAATTGGTGAGGTCACGCTGATGCTCAGAGATCTGATCGAGATGCGCCGTCACGATCTGAGGCATGAACCGTTTCCATAAGCTCTTCACACCCTCGAATCCGATCGGATTGCGTTTATGTGGCATCGTTGAGGAGCCAACCTGTGACGTATCCACACGCTCCTGTACCTCTGCAATCTCGCTCCGCTGCAGATGCCGCATATCATCACAGAAATTGGCGAGCACCGAGAAACTGCTTATTATCGCATGTATCAGGTCGCATACCGGCTCAGGCGGCACGATCTGTGTGGAAATCGGCGCGGGTTCGAGCCCGAGCACCGACAGTACATCACGTTCAAACTCTTCAGGGTCGTCAAATATGAGCGAAAGAGCGTTATACGCACCCACTGCACCGGATAACTTGCCACGGAGATTCTCACTCGCTTCTTTTACCTTCAATATCCGTGTGCCCCACCGGTTCACATACTGCGCAATTGCGAATCCGAAAGTGATGGGCTCGGCATGCTGCCCGTGTGTGCGTCCTATCTGGAGCGTATCCTTCTCCCGTCGGGCAAGCTCGATCCATACGCGTTCCAGCGCTTTCATGTCCGGCAGGATGACCTCTCTCAACGCCTCACGATACCTCAGTGCATTCGCAGTATCCACAATGTCGTATGAAGTGGCGCAGAGATGCACAAACGGTCTTGCATCCTCGCTCACCTTACGCTTGATCACGTTCACCAGTGCTCGTATATCGTGCTTCGTGCGACGCTCCTCTTCATATACCTCCTCAGGGCTTATATTCGACGCCGCAGCCACAATCTCTCGTTTCAATGCATCGCTCAGCAACCCTCTGCGGGCAAAAACCTCTGCAATTGCCGCTTCCACTCGCGCTTTGTAGCGCATATACGCCTCCTCAGACAGATACGCCCGCAGTTCGTCCACCGCATACCGATAGTCCGTGGGTGAGAAATCACTGTAAACCGTCATTATCACCACTCTTCATCAATTCTATAAGCTCACAGGGGCGATCGGTGGCTATGCCATCCACACCAAGCTCAATCGCGTTATATAAATCCTCTATCGTGTTCACAGTCCATGGATAGACCTCTATACCGCTGGACTTACACGCATCAACGAATTCACGATTGCTCTTTATTCGCTCATACTTCGGGAATATGGCATCCGCTCTGGCGTCCTGTACCAGCCGTACGGGATTCACCGGCACACTCGCGATTATCACACCGGTCTTTATCGAAGCTCCTGCGATATCCTTCAGTTTACGTACCGAATGATGGAGGAAAGATACAATAATCACATCTCCCGTCATATCAGCTTCTGTTATTGCATCAAGCACCGGCATCTCCATGCATTCTTCCTTCAGTTCTATAATTAAAGAGCGTGCGTATCGCTTTGCAACCGAAATCGCCTCAGATAACTCCGGTATTCGCTCACATCTGCCCGCATCGAGCTCCTTTAACTCTTTTAAGGTCTTATCTCCAACCCTGCCGGTGCCATCCGTTGTTCTATCAAGTGTATCATCATGGATCACCACCACCTCTCGATCCGCTGTGAACCTTACATCAACCTCAACAGCGTCCACACCACACTCAAAAGCTTTACACATCGCTCTTATCGTGTTCTCGGGCTCGGTAGCCCTCGCGCCCCGATGGGCTATCACTTTTATCATTCTGAAATTACATACACAAACATTTAATAATCTTAAAATAAAATAGTATTGAGATGGAAGGTTTTGAAATAGATGAGCTCTCGATCTACTGGGATGTTGAAGAAGAGAAGTTCAGAGACCAGATAAGAGGTCACTATAATGTCATGGTCGCTGGCTTCCCCCCTCTCGGTAACATCATACCGTATCACCTGAAGGAGCTTTTGCACGATTCCGTGAAGGTGATGAGCCTGTATTCCTGTAACTTCCCACCGATGGTAGAAGCACGTGATGAGGAGTTCGTGATACCACATGACGAGCTCTGGTACAGCGAAGAGAAGCGGCTGTTCTGCTATGTCGGTAAATACCCTGAGACAGAATATCTACCAAAATCTGCATATAAGCAGTCAGAAGGGCTGGCACGAATCGCAAAGATGCTTGGTGTGCGTGAATTATACACGGTGGGTGTGATAATGCCGTTTCAAAAACCGTTCAGGAATACCAGACCGGGCATAGAGGCGTATATTGGCTACTTTGAAGGTTCGCACAAGGAACCGCCGGCAAGCTCAATAAAGATGACGAGGAAGAATATCGGGCGTTACACAATCATTCGTAAGACCGGACTGCTGCCCGGGTTCGCATCCAAACTCGGCATTGAGAGCTATTCTATACTCGGTGTTGGTAAATACCCTGAGGACCTGCGTGCCTGTGTCGGTGCATTACGAACATTCAAGCGGATGGCTGGTATAGAACTGGATACAGAGCGGATAGAGGAGATGCTGCGGGAAAGCGCAGAAGCGGTTGAGAAGCGAATAAAGCAGCAGATAGAGAAGACTGCTTCTGCATATCGCGGTGATGGCATTGGTGCCGATACATCTCAATACATGTATGGCTGATTTTGATTAGATGACCATCTTATGAAGGAATCGTTGAGCAGTGTGGATATAGCAGTCATCGTTAAAGAACTGCAGCAGCTTATAGGTGCGAGGGTGGAGAAGGTCTATCAGATAGGCAAGCAGGAGATAAGGTTGAAGCTGCATAAGAGCAATGCCGGCTCATTCAATCTGGTAATAGAAGCTGGCAGGCGAATCCATCTAACGAAATACCGGCGAGAAGCGCCGCGAATGCCCTCTAACTTCGCAATGTTCCTCAGGAAGCACCTCAATGGCTGCAGAATCACTGCTATACAGCAGTTCGAGTTCGACCGAATAGTGGAGCTGAGATTGAGCTGCCGTGATGCCGTGCTCGGGTTGATAGCGGAATTACTGCCCGGTGGCAATATCATTCTGATAGACGAAAGAGGCGAGATATTGATACCATTTCACAGGATTAGCTTCTCAACACGAGAGATAAAAGCGCACGAGCGATACGAGAGACCACCTTCGAGGATGAACCCCCTGCAAGTAACCAGGGAAGAACTTGCGAAACTGTGCGGTTCGGCAACCGGGGATGTGGTTCGTACTATTGCACTGGAACTCGGACTCGGCGGGCTTTATGCGGAAGAAGTATGTGCAAAATCGGGCATTGACAGGCATAAGAACGCGAGTGCACTCGCTGATGACGAGCTGAATGCCCTGTACGAGGCAATAAAGAGCGTGTTAAAGCCGGTAATAACGGGCGAAGGGCTGTGCCCGCATATAGTTATTGAGGAAGGAGCGCGAGTGGATGTTCTACCATTCGAACTGAGCCGTTATAAGGATGCGGAGAAGATACCTTTCCCTTCTTTTAATGATGCGGTAGACGAATTCTTCACGAAGAAGATAGTGGAGTGTATGGAAGCAGCCGTGCAAAGCGAGCGTGATAGAGTAATAGCGCAATACGAACGTATATTGAAGGAACAGGAGGCGGCACTGCGTGAGTACCGGACGAAGGAGGAGGAATGGCGGCGAAAAGGTGAACTGATATATACAAAATACCGGGAGATTGAGGACATGCTCGCCAGCAGGTCGGGGAAAGAGAAGAAGGTGGAGCTGTCACTGCCCGAATGTAAAATCGAGATTGATACCTCACTATCGCTATTCAAGAATGCGAGTCTGTGCTATGAACGTGCGAAGGTGTTCAGGAAGAAGCGCGAGGGTGTGGAACGTGCGATTGCAAATACCAGGGATAAATTGAAGCAAGAACAGGAGCGCGCATCAGTGAAGGGCGCGATAGCGATACCGATAGCGAAAGCGATACCGAAAGCGATACCAGAGAAGCGCGAGGTGAAACGAGAGAAGAAGGAATGGTACGAACGGTTCCGATGGTTTATGACCCATGAAGGTGTGCTCGTAATAGCGGGCAAAGATGCGACCACAAATGAGATACTGGTGAAGAAGTATATGAGCAGTGATGACCTGTTCTGTCATACGCAGGCGAGTGGTGCACCCGTAGTGGTAGCAAAGACGGGTGGCAGACCGCTATCAGACTCAACTCTGCGTGCGATAGCGCAATTCGCAGCTTCTTACTCCAGTTTATGGAAATACGGATTCTACGAGGGTGAATGTTACTTCGTGAAGGGCGAGCAGGTGAGTAAGACACCACCTTCGGGCGAGTATATAAAGAAGGGCAGTTTCGTGATAAGGGGCAGGCGGCAGTATCTCAAGGTGCCGCTCGGTCTGTGTATCGGTATAGACGAGCACAGCCGCGTGATTGTATTGCCCGAACTGGAGAAGCAGAGACTGAAACGGTTCGTGGTACTGGAGCCCGATAATGAACTGGATAAGAATGAACTATCAACTGAGATTGTGGAGTACTTCCATGCGCATGGCGTTATGACCACGCGGGATGAGATACTGAGGCTTCTGCCGCCCGGTAAGTCGAGAATAAAGGTGAAATATTGAAAG
>JAODGP010000067.1 GCA_025464345.1 Methanosarcinales archaeon
GAATATCTGAACAGGAGTCTGAAGAATTCTATATTCCTCGGTGAGAATCCTTTCCTCTCTGATATATTCGTGCAGGTGGACGATGCGGACAAGAGGAGAGAGGTAATAGAGGAGAAGGAGTCTTCGATCATACTCGCCACTTCCGGTATGCTCAATGGCGGACCGGTTCTGGAATATCTGAAGGGGCTGGCATCAGATGATAAGAACACGCTCATCTTCGTCGGCTATCAGGCTGAGGGCACGCTTGGGCGGAGGATACAGAAGGGCTGGAACGAGATTCAGCTATCAGATGAGGGTAAGATACGGAACATAAAGATAAACATGGATATAAAGACGATAGATGGTTTCTCAGGGCACTCAGACCGCAACCAGCTGCTTGAGTTCGTGAAAGGGATTCGACCATTACCATCGAAAGTCATATGTATGCACGGGGAGAACACCAAATGCATGGCACTGGCAAGCGGGATACACAAGAGGTTCAATATAGAGACGACGGCACCGATGAATCTGGAGACACTGAGGCTGGCATGATGACGTGAGGGAGGGGAGATGAGGAATATAAGGGATAAAATTAAAGAAGAAGTGGGTATGAGGTGGATAATATGACGAGCATAAGAGAGCGGATGGAAGGTATGAATATAGGTAAGCGGATACGGATGGAGCGAATTGTGGATCGAAACAGTGGCAGGACCGTCATTGTGCCGATGGATCATGGTGTGACTTCAGGACCGATAAGGGGGTTGAGAGACATGAAACAGGCGGTGAATGCGGTGGCAGAGGGCGGAGCCAATGCCGTACTCATACATAAAGGTATTGCAATTGCCGGACATCGTGGCTATGGTAAAGACATCGGGCTTGTAATCCATCTCTCTGCAAGTACCGCGCTGGGTCCCGACCCGTTGACGAAGGTGATGGTGGCGACAGTGGAAGAGGCGATCCGATTGGGAGCAGATGCGGTATCCATGCATGTCAATATCGGTGCAGAGAGTGAGCCCGTGATGCTGGAAGAACTCGGCGAGACGGCTATGGCTTGTGACGAATGGGGCATGCCTCTATTAGCGATGATGTATCCACGTGGTAAGAAGGTGAAGAGCGAGCACGACCCTGATATGGTGATGCATGTGGCACGGGTGGGAGCAGAACTCGGTGCTGACGTCATCAAGACGAACTACACAGGTGACCCTGATTCGTTCAGGGAGGTCGTAGATAGCTGTCCCGTGCCGGTTATCATCGCCGGTGGACCGAAGGCGAGTACCGATACAGAGGTGTTGAAGATGGTGGAGGATGCGATAGCAGCGGGTGCATCCGGAGTATCAATAGGAAGGAACATATTCCAGCATGAGGATCCTACGAAGATGACCATAGCGATAAGTAAGATAGTGCATGAGGGTGTTTCTGCTGCCGAGGCGATGGAGATGCTGAAATAATTCGATGAATCACTACGAATTGATATTCGCAATCTACGTTTTTATTGTTTACTGGTTCACTGTCGCAGTCCTGGATAAGATAGGGTTTCTCAAACGGCATAACATCTCTGCCTATGGACCTGTTCTCCTGATAAGAACGGTCAGGGGTCTGGGTTTACTCGAGCGATTGAGCCGAAGGAAGCGGTTCTGGCGCGCTTATGCCGATTTCGGTACCGTTATGATGGTCATAGCGATGTGCTTCATGTTCTCGCTCCTGATCTATTCCGCATACGGCATGTTCATGGTGAAACCCGAGCCGACGGAGTTGCACGAGCCGAGGAACTGGCTGCTTATACCCGGTCTGAACAGGTTTATACCGATGTGTGCATGGATAGGCTTTTTAGTTGCGATGATCGTGCACGAGTTCTCGCATGGGATACTGAGCGTTGTGGAGCGGATAAAGGTGAAATCAATGGGGCTTATGGTTATGGTGATACCGATAGGTGCGTTCACGGAACCGGACGAGGAGCAGCTGTTTGGTAAGAGGAAGCGGGAGCTGCACGATGGGGATAAGAAAGTGGCATCAGCTCGTGCGAGGGGTCGTGTGCTTTCGGCAGGAGTGACGAGCAATTTCGCTGTATCTATCGTCGCATTTCTGCTGTTCTTCGCTATACTATTCTCCATTCAGCCTGCGAGCGATGATGTGCTGTATGTCCACAGCGTTGTTAACAACAGTTCTGCTGCGCGATATGGTATAGAGCGGCATTCTTTCATCACAGCAATTGATGGTGAAGCGGCAACGGGTGTGGATGAGCTGAACGATAAGCTGATGGCGGGCACTCCGGTATCACTCACAGTTGTGGATGGTGATGGTGAGAAACGTGTAATAACGGTGCAGGGCAACCGCCAGGGGGGTGTGACAGTGGTGCTGGTGGAGGAAGCCCGCCCGGCGGCGGAGGCGGGTATCAGAGCGGGTATGACAATAATGCGGATGGACAATTGCAGTATAAGGGATTACGAGGATTTCCGCGATTTCATGAACCTCACGGTACCGGGTGAGGTGGTGAGGGTGCATACGAACAGTGGTGTATTCGATGTGAAACTGGCGCAATCGCCATATCATGAGGGGCGGGGCTATCTGGGCATCGGCGTCGCAAATTGCGTTATGGGTATGGTGATCGCGAAATTCTCAGCGAGCAGCTATCTGGAATACCTGCGGAGCTTGCCACGCATGTTCCTGTCGCCCGGCGGCTGGCTATTACTCATGGTTTTGCCGATACTGCCGTTGAGTGGCGGTGGGTTCAGCACATTTAATCCGATGTTATCGCACCTGTATACATCAGGATCGCTTTTTGGCAGCAGCATATTCACCATTGCGGATATACTATTCTGGGTGGGCTGGATAAATTTCTATGTCGGGCTGTTTAACAGCCTGCCGATGTACCCGCTGGACGGCTATCATGTATTCAAGGAGCTGATACGTTCAGTGCTCAGGCTGGGCATAAAGGATGAGCCGAAGAAAGAGGCGATACTGAGGATAATCGTAGTTTCCACTGCGGTTATCGTACTTATAGCGATTTTATTCACGATGATCGCTCCGTTCGCATTCAAGCTATTTGTATAGAGGCCTGGGGTGTTAAGCTCAAAGGATCACTGGCTACCCATACCTTCATCACATCCATCTGACGATCTGCTTCATATTTTTATAACTCTTATGTGGATTAACGAGAGTGAAAGGTGTATGAGGAGAGGTATTATTTTGGGCGTGGGTATTGCAGTAATTTTTGTATCCCTTGTCGTTATTTCTTTCATCGCTATGGAGAAGGCGCCGGTAGTAAAAGTAAAGGCTGAGGTGGTGACGGATGCAGATGGAAAACCGACGTTAAGGATAATAGACGTGGAACAAAGTTCGGTTCATCCATTGAAAGCGCCGAGGGGGCACAGCACCGCGGCGTTCCCGAGTGTTGATGCGATTGCGTTTCTCAATCTCCGGATGGCTTGCTACTGGGCTTCAACTCCATATACCGGGGACGGCACCTACGAATTTGTTATAGGGTTCTTAAAAGGCGTCAAGCCGGAGAAAGGGGATATGATAAGGGTGTATGTAAAGGTCTGTGACGCGAACGGGAAGACGCTAACGAGTAACTACAGGGATATGAAGTGGGAGTGATTTGAGACACAGATTAACGCTCGTGGGCTCTGTCCATTTCTTTGATTCTGCTTCTGGAAGCAGTTTATAAAAGTGCAGCACATTTTCCTCAGTGGGTGATCATGTACGAACCCGAGCGAGAAGTGATAGAGATACTGAAGAGGCGGGGTATAGACGTTGTCTCCACGCTGCCCTGCGAGAAGATAAGAGCACTGTTGTGGCTTGTTGCACGGGATAGAGCGTTTTGTCATGTGGGCTTGAACAGGGAGGAGAACGGCGTTGGAATCTCCGCGGGCGTTTACCTCGCGGGCGGAAAGCCAGTGATGCTCATCCAGAGCACGGGTTTGGGCAATTCTATAAATGCAATCATGTCGCTCACAGTCACTTATGGATTGCCATTACCGATAATAGCGAGCTGGCGTGGCGTTTACGGTGAGAAGATAGAGGCGCAGATACCGCTTGGACAGGCATTGCCACGGGTTATAGACGCTCTGGGACTGAAATACACGATAATAGAGGATTCATCGGAGATAAGCCTGGTGGAAGAAGTTATTCAAGACGCTTTCGAGAATGAAAGACCGCATATCGCGCTCATCTCGCCGGGAGCATGGACCGATAAGGTAATAGAGGAACCCACAGCCACTCACGCTCATAGCTGGCAATTGAAGTATGAGAGATCCGCGGGGGAGCCGGAGATGAGGCGGTACGATGCGATAAGGATAATATCAGAATATCTGAGTGAAGAAGCCGTGATAGCGAACATAGGCGTGCCGAGCAAGGAGCTCTATGCCGCTAAAGACCGCGATTTGAATTTTTACATGCTCGGTAGCCTGGGTCAAGCCACAGCAATTGGACTGGGCGTTTCATTGAAGACGAGGAGGGAGACGGTGGTGCTTGACGGGGATGGCAGTCTGCTGATGAGCAACATCTTACCGGTGGTGGCGGATAAGAAGCCCGGGAATCTTTCCATCGTCTGCCTTGATAACGGCACCTGGGGTAGCACCGGAGACCAGCCTGTGCCAGCTGTGGATATGGAGCTGATGGCGATAAGCGCGGGTCTAAACACGACGAGAATTAACACAGGGGAAGAGTTGAGGTCCACCCTGGAGCAGTTGTATGATGAGCCAGGTCCGAGATTCCTCCACGTCAGGGTGAAACCCGGCAATGCCGATGTGGAGAATATAAAGCTTGGAGCAGAAGAGATAAAGAATAGATTTGTATCGGCTATGCCTGGTACGAAGAGAGACTGATCATATGATCAGCCGCTCTTTTTTACACAAAAAGACAATTTAATAGACAAAAATAGAAAAGCATATATAATATCAGTTCAGAAGGACATTTATGTACATAAAAATGCACGATAGGGTACATCAGGTGCTCAAAGATCTTCGTGTATCCAATCTCTATTCCTGCGTTCAGTGCGGTGCATGCACTGCGGTCTGTACCGCCGCATCGATGGATAAGCGCTACAATCCGAGGAGGCTGGTAGCGTGCTTCATCACCGGGCAGGATATATCGGATTATCCTTTAGAGGAGTGCTTTTCCTGCCACGCATGCGAATATGCATGTAGAAAAGGCAACTGTGTAGCGGATCTGGTCAAGGTATTGAAAGAGGAGAAGTCAGGATGTATAGATGACAGAAGGGACGAACTCAATTCCCTCTATCTGCGAGGTCTGTGTGTGACCCCGGATGTGCATTCTCCCGAGAGGTTTCCCGAATGGGGCGTTTCATGGGAACGGATACAGGGTGATATGAAGAAGTTCAGGTCAGAACTCGGACTTGAGGGGGAGTATCGCGAAATACCTCAGGATGCACTTGAGGAGATAAGACTGATTGTGGACATCACGAAGGATAAGAGATACATACGAGAGGGGCGAATCAGCGAGATAGATAAGACCATTCCCAGCAGTAAAATATACCTGTTCCACAGTTGCATCGCGGACACGCATTATCCGGGCATTACCACGAGTATAAAGTACGTATTTGACGCCCTCGGTATTGATTATATTGACGACCCCCGGCATTCAACATGCACCGGATTTGCCTATTATGGTGATAGGATACCCTTCTCCACACTGCTTGCGGTAAATGCGCGCAATCTGGCACTGGCGGAGGATGCGGGGTATCCGAATGTGGCGCCGGTATGTCAGACGAGCTACGGCGTGCTTATGAGGTCAGCAATGATTTTGAAAGGTGCAACCGGCAGACGAATAAATGAAGAGGTACTGAGCAGGGTGAAGATGAAATACAGGGGGACTGCGAAAATAGCCCATATCTCTGAGATATTATGGTTACAGCGTGAGCGGCTAAAAGAAGAGGTGAAATGCAGGTTTGATGGCTTACGGGTTGCTACGCATGCGGGCTGCCACTATACGAAGATGTACAGGAAGAAGGCGATACCAGACCTGCTGGATGACCTCGTATTGTTAGCGGGTGCGGAACCGGTGGAGTATAAGGATAAGAGCTTATGCTGCGGTATGGGGTTCGGGCATACGATAGAGCCTGAACGGAGACAGCTCACACGCGAAATAGCACAGCGGAAACTCATGTCTGCCAGAGATGCGGGTGCGGATATCCTGCTCGTGGCATGCCCTGGCTGTCAGATGACACTGGACAGGAATCAGGAACTTATTGAGCGCGAGGCAGGCGTGGAGATAGGTCTGCCGGTGGTGAACTATGCACAGTTTCTCGCCTTAGCCATGGGCGCCGATCCATATACGGTGGCGGGTGTACAGACACATTCTATTCCACCAGAAGTGCTGTTATGAAAAAATGAGAGAAAAGAGAAGGACGATAGCGGAGATAAATGCAAGAATAGAAAGTGGTGAGGCAGTGGTGATGACTGCCGATGAGCTATGTAATAGCGTGCGGAATGGCGAGCATGTGGGTTTTGAGGACGTGGACGTTGTTACTTCGGCTACCTGTGGTGTGATGAGCGGTACATTTGCTGTTCTTTCTTTCACCGTTGCGGATCGAGGCGAGTTTGAGCACGCGGTAAAGGTCTTCCTGAATGGCGTGCCTGCATTCGTGGGTCCTTGCCCGAACGAGCGGCTTGGCATCGTTGACGTAATGGTGTATGGCACGGCACGCAGGGACAAAAAATACGGTGGCGGGCATCTTTTCAGAGCACTGGTCGCACAGGAAGAGATAGAGGTCGTGGTTGAGACCGTAGAAGGGCGGGAGATAGAAACGACAGCGACACTCGCGGAAATCCCGTTTGCAAGACTCTGCAGCACGAGGAACGCATTTAAGAACTACTATGCATTCGTAAACGCACAAAAGAGCGAAGTAACTTCGATATTTTCGGTATGCAAATTTAAAGGGGAGTGGAGGGAACTGACATTCTCTGGCTGTGGCGAATTGAACCCGCTGGAGAAGGATACGTTTATGGATACGATCGGTATAGGCACGAAAATCTTGATGAATGGTGCGGTGGGTTTTGTTATCGGCGATGGCACACGGAGTTCTATGGAAAAGCCGAATCTGATGGGTGTTGCAGATATGCACGGTATGCAGCCTGAGTATCTCGGCGGATTTCGCACCTCTGCGGGACCTGAGGTCTGGACTTCATGGGCAGTTCCTATCCCTGTATTGAACGAGCGAGTGCTGGAAAGCGTCAAAAAACTGGATGAGGATATAAAGCTGGTTGTCCTGGACGTCCATACCAGACTGCCGGTAGGTGAAACGACCTATGCGGATGTCTGGCGTGACTTTTCCGTGCGGTTCGATCCTGCTGGCTGTATCGGATGCGAGGAGTGTCAGGTTGCGACCATGTGCCCGCGAGATGCTTTCGATGCCCGGGCTAAGGAAGTGGATGAGGACTTATGCTGCAACTGCGGTGCATGCGTGCATCTATGCAAAGCTGGTGCCTTTCACTGTGATCTCGGCGTGGTTACTCTTGCGGGTAGAGAAATTCCGGTCACACTGCGAGAGTCAGATAGAAGGAGGGCGGCAAAGCTTGCGGAGATGCTGAAGTGGAAGATCTTAGACCGCGATTTCACACTTTCTGAGCCTGTGGGCAAGATTTAGAAATGACGGGGAAGTATCAACTGGTATGTCTGGAATGTGGCAGAACTCTCACGGACAGTTACACGAATAGGTGTCCTGAGGGGCATGAGTCACTGTTAAGGACCGTATATACAAAGAGGCTGAGGAAACTCACGGGACGTGGAATCTTCAATTATATCGACTGGTTACCGGTAGAGGAGGCATTACCACTAAATTCCTGTCCGATCACATACAAAAGCGAGGATTTTGGGAGAGAACTTGGTCTGGATAACCTGTATATCAGCTTCAGCGGCTACCTGCCTGAGCGTGGCGCATTTATGAAGACCTGCACGTTCAAGGAGTTAGAAGCGCTGCCTGCATGCCAGCGTGCGAAAGAGAAGTGCGGGAAGATTCTGGTCGTGCCTTCCGCGGGGAACACGGCAAGGGCGTTCGCCGAGGTCGCTTCCATGACCGGAATGCCGGTGGTGCTAATAGTGCCAAAGGGTTACCTTTACAGAATATGGACTACTACGGAAAACCACGATAGCATACTCTTAATTTCTGTGGACGGCGATTATTCTGATGCGATTGCCGCAGGCAAGGAGATAGCGAAGCTTGACGGGCTAATAGAAGAGGGAGGAGTGAGAAATGTAGCAAGGCGGGACGGGCTGGGTGTGGTTGAACTTGAAGCTGCATTCTCCATGCATGTATTGCCAGATTACTATTTCCAGGCAGTTGGAAGCGGCACGGGTGCGATAGCCGCGTGGGAAGCTTTTAGCAGGCTGATAGGGGATGGTAGATTCGGCAATAAGATGCCAGTGATGGTTATCTCACAGAATTTACCTTTTGCTCCGATGTTCAGTGCATGGCAAGCTCGCAGAGCGGAGATAATCCCGGATAGGGACATGAGAGATGCCGAAGATGCGATAAAGGAGATGTATGCAGATGTGCTCTCCACGCGGAATCCGGCATATTCCATCAAAGGAGGCGTGTATGATATGCTTTCAAGTACGGGTGGGGAGATATACGGGATAACCAACGAAGAATGTCAGTCAGCGGAGAAGTTATTTGAGAGCGAAGAGGGTGTAGATCTGGATCCCGCGGCGGCTGTAACGGTTGCATCTTTGATAAGAGCCGTTGACGAAGGCTTCGTGGGAAGAAAGGATAAGATCCTGGTGAATATCACCGGTGGCGGCTACAAGAGGCTGATGGAGGATTGTAATATATGCAGGATAGAGGACCGGGTGGTGCTGAGGCATTCATCGGCGCTGGATGAGATTGAGCCAGAGCTGAAGGAATTTTTATATGAGTTGCGGAGTTGCTATACATAAAAGCAGGGAGGATAAAAATGGAACTCGAAGAGGGTGCATATCCGAAATTAATGGTTCGACCTACGGTGGTGATCACCACGGTCTCGAAGCGGGGGATACCAAATGCAGCGCCATTCAGCTTTAATTCACCTATAAGCTTTGACCCGCCACTGTACGGGTTCTCATGCAATCCAGCGCACGACACATGGCGGAACATCCAGGATAACGGTGAATTCGTGGTGAACGTGGTAAATAAGGGTTTTGGGGAGCTCATGCATGTACTGGAGACTGATTATCCCTATGAGGATAACGAATTGAAGCATGCAGGGCTTACAGAAGAGCGTGCCAGGACGGTGAGTCCACCGCGAATAAAGGAGGCGATAGCGTGGATAGAATGTAAATTTGAGCAGGGAGTCGAACTGGGCGATCATATCTGGGTGGTAGGAAGAGTGCAATCCGTGGGTGTGAATGATGAGTACTGGAAAGGGGTACTGGCTGTGGAGAAAGCGAACCCTCTGTGTCATATAGCAGGCGAATTCTTCGCAGCAGATATGAGAGGAGTGACATACAAACGTGCGAAGAGATAGTATGCGCGGTGACGAAGAGGAGATAGATCTCACACTCCACACCTCTATTTTTCCAGGCTCTCCACAGACATACAGGCTGCAGTGTGATAGAAACTGTATCTGCCTGGTCTTCACGCCATCTTTTTTCGATGCTACTTGACCTCCTTTGCACCAAAGGAGGGATAATCCAGGCATCAGCGGGGGCATACAATAGATGCACTGTCC
>JAODGP010000068.1 GCA_025464345.1 Methanosarcinales archaeon
AATGGGCCCGATGCGATTCGAACGCATGACCTCCGCCTCGTCAAGGCGACGTCATAACCACCTAGACCACGGGCCCCTATAATAATGCAGCAACCATTTAAGATAAATCATCATGATAGAAAAAGAACTGATCGTGATTGGTGCGGGACCCGCGGGCATGACCGCAGGTATGTACGGTGTAAGAAGCGGTCTGGACTCCCTGGTACTTGAGCGGGGGGTATGTGGAGGATTGTCAAACGAAGCTCCGGAGATTGAGAATTATCCTGGTTTCGGCGAAATAAACGGAATGGAGCTGGCATCGAGGATAAAAGAGCATGTGATGAAATATGTTGAGATACGGGAGCTGGAGCGGGTGGACGAGATAGAAGCGGAAGCAGACGGGTTTGAAGTCAGCACGGATAAGAACTCCTATCACGCAAAAGCGATTGTAATATGTACGGGGACCAGACACAGACGGTTGGGAGTGAAGGGAGAGGGGGAGTTCCTCGGTAAGGGCGTATCATACTGCGCCGCCTGTGATGGCTTCTTCTTCAAGAACAGGAATGTAGCTGTGGTTGGCGGTGGTGATTCTGCTGCCAGGACTGCGCTGTACCTGTACAATCTCGGCTGTCAGGTCACGCTGATTCACAGACGGGACACACTCAGAGCGGAGCGGTATCTGCAGCGGAAACTGGACGACGCAGGTGTTAATATCTGCTGGAATTCAGTTGTGCGGGAGATAAAAGGCGACAAAGCGGTAAAAAGCGTTGTCATCGCTACCCAGGGTGTTGAACGCGAGCTACACGTTGCTGGCGTATTCGTTGCTATTGGGGAAGATCCAAACAGTGAACTGGCAGCGAAGATCGGTGTCGCACTCGATGAGAAGAATTACATAATCACCGATAAAAGCCAGAGGACAAACATAAACCGGGTATATGCGGCAGGTGATGTTACTGGTGGTCTGAGACAGGTGGTTGTTGCATGCGCAGAAGGTGCGATTGCCGCTTCATCTGCGTATGAAGATCTGGTATGAGAATAATAGGTATAGACGAAGCGGGGAGGGGGGCTGTAATAGGCTCCCTCTTCGTCGCCGGTGTGGTGAACTTTGAAGGGCTGGATGCGATAGGCGTGAGGGATTCAAAACGGCTAAGTCCGAAGAGGCGAGAGGAGCTTGCTGCTATCATTGAGGGTACCACCGATGTTCATGTTATAGAACTGACTGCGAGAGAGATAGACGAGCGCAGGAAGTGGCAGAGCATGAATGAAATCACAGTTGAGCTGTTCTCACACATTATTGAACTTCTACAGCCAGACAGGGTCTATGTTGATGCCGCGGATGTCAAGCCAGCACGGTTCGCATCCCGTATCATGAAGAGATGCGATCGGGATGATATCGAGATAATCTCAGAGTTCAAAGCGGACACCAATTATCCAGTGGTCAGTGCGGCATCTATAATGGCGAAAGTGTATCGCGACCGGTCAATTAGAGCACTTTCTGCTGAAATAGGTGTGGAGATAGGCAGTGGATACCCATCAGATCCAAGGACCATCCGGTTCCTGAAACGCATACTGAACGAGCAGCAAAATCATATTCCTGTGTATGTACGGCGGTCATGGAAGACGATAGAAAAGCTGAAGTGAAGAGATCATATTTATATAGTTATGGTTAAGGTGGTATTAAGATGGCAACCCCAAAGCGGGAGAAGGGAGAGGGGAAGGATGAGAAGCAGGATAAGGTAGAAATAAAAGAATGTCCGGAATGTGGTTCTAAGTGCCTGATTCGTGATTATGACAAGGCGGAAATATTTTGTGCTGACTGTGGGCTGGTGGTTGCTGAGAATATCGTAGACATGGGACCTGAATGGCGTGCCTTCGATTCCGAGCAGATGTCCAGGCGTGCGAGGGTCGGTGCTCCTCTTACTTATCGTATCCATGATAAAGGGCTGAGCACACTCACCAACTGGGGAACAGCACAGGGCGGTGAGCAATACAAACTGAAGAAATGGCAACAGCGGACGCATATAGCGAATACAACAGAGAGGAGCTTCATATTCGCACTGTCCGAGATAGAGCGGATGGCATCTGCGCTAAAACTGCCGGTGAATATCCGAGAAGCTGCGTCCATGCTGTATCGCAAAGCGATGAGGAAGCATCTTATTCGTGGACGGAGTATTGAGGGTATCACCTCTGCTATTCTGTACATTACGTGCAGGCAGTATGGTGTGCCGCGAACACTTGAGGAGATAAGAGAGGTATCCAGGGTGGGGCAGAAGGAGATATCGCGTGCTTATCGGTTCCTGCTGCGGGAACTGGACATCAAGGTATCGCCCGCATCACCCATCGACTTCGTACCCAGGTTCTGCTCCATGCTCGGACTTGGTGGTGATATAAGAGCGAAGGCGATAGAGATAATAAAGAGGGCTTCTGAGAAGGAACTGACCAACGGACGTGGTCCAATCGGCATAGCGGCTGCCGCTATTTATATCGCCGCAATATTGAATGGCGAGCACCGAACACAGAAAGAGGTATCAGATGTGACGGGTGTCACGGAGGTCACGATAAGGAACAGATATAAGGAATTATCGGAGCAGCTGGATATAGAGGTACTGCTCTAATAGAAGTAACGCAGTGCTGCTCTTGCCGTCATCTTCGCCACTCTCAGTGGCTCCGGTATCTTACCATGCTGGATGAACCTGTTGAGTATATCCTGCGCATCATGCTCATCCATACCAAGAAACCGTATGAGGATCTCATGCCCGTTACGTAATCGCACAGGGGTACGGTCACCCAGTCGGCGATACGCCTCTAACCTCAAATCGAGTCCTCTATCAGAGAAATGGTGCTTTATATGCTCTTCCAGACCCGATGATTCCTCATACGTTATGCATATGAGTGGTATCCGCAGAGTTGCATAGATCCTCTCCAGATCCACTATGTTGAACCAGCTGATAACACAGCCGTTGAGCATCATAACGTTTATATCACGCCGTTGCAACGAATCAAATAACCGCAATATGCCTTCTGTTGCGTCTATTCCTCCCACTGTTATCGTCTGAAAAGCGATACCGTCTATAACCATGTCCGGACGCATAACAATACCCGCGAGCATTGATCGCTCGTAATCACGTACGAAGCTCTCAGCTATGCCAAGTACCCGTATACCACGCTTATGCAGTGTCATTGGTGATACAAATATAAATCCCGCCTCCCGGATTTGAACCGGGGACAGCACGGTTTCCGCGCATGTGTTGGGAGGTGGTCAAAAACTCGCACTACAGCCGCGCACTCTTCCAGACTGAGTTAAGGCGGGTTGGTTATAATAATGTTATATGTATATAAAAAGTTTCATCATGCATCGCATCACAGCGCGAAGTTCGGCGCAACCGGCGTTTGCCGGGGGTAGCCATTTTCATCTGGAGTAGAATTCCCGTGCACATTCCGGCTTCCTTGTCAGTAGCTCTCGTGTGGTGGCAATGCCCACGAGCATCCCATTTTCTACTACTGGCAGTCTCTTTATGTGCGTCTTCGCTACGAGCTTGCACATCTCGTCTATTGATGCTTCGGGCTTGATAGTTACCAGAGGTGTTGCCATTATTTCTCTTGCTCTTACTTCTCCTGCCCGCCGGCTCTTTGATAGCACTTTCAATGCCACGTCGCGTTCAGTAATAATACCCACAGGTCTTCCACTCGCGGTTATCACCACACATTCTGCGCCCTGATCCATATTAGCCGCTATTTTACTTACCGGCGTGTCTTCGTCTTCGGTGATGACTGACCGAGTCATTATCTCCCTGACCGTCCCTTCCCCCGCTCTCCCACTCTTTCTGAATAAATATGTGAGTGCTGAATGCACTGCCCGTTTACATCTACTCGCTAAAGACCGCGCTTCTGGGTGATAAACCCTTTTTATACACCCCGGCTTCTTTGTCAGGATATTTCCAATACTCACAACACCGATGAGTGCTCCGCTCTCAACCACGGGCAACCTTTTTATACCCTTCTCTACCACGAGTTCACATGCTTCTTCAACTGACGTTTCAGGCTCGATTGTAATCAGTGGAGATGACATTATTTCCTTCGCTTTTACCTCACTCGCATCTCTATCCCTTAGCAGAACTCGTGAGACGATATCCCGGTCAGTAATAATCCCCGCGGGTTTTCCACCCGAGGTTATCACCACGCTCCCTATACCCCGTTCCGCCATGTCCTTCACTATCTGGGTAACCAGAACCTCTTCGTCTTCCGCAATGACCGGGCGTGTCATTATATCTCTGACCTTCATCAAATCAATTCGTTTATGTGCCCCTTTGAATGGTTTAACTCCTTCTCTCACCCACAGCGTGAATTCCTGAAAAATGGTCGTTCTCCTTCGCCCAGGTTCTGAGAAGTCCTCATCCGCAGAGAGTTCAAAATCAAGTTTATATCTGCCAGGACGTGGAGGTATGAAATCCAGTATTGCCACCTCACCTCTGTGAGTTGCAGTATATTTGCCCAGAAAACGCTGACCTGCATAAGCAGTCCTGAAGAGCGAAGCGAACTCCATGAGTGACCTCTTCTCAGTGAACAGAACTTTCCCGCTGTGATCGGCGAGTGACAATCTGTAATTATTGAATTGAAGCCCGATAGAAGGTTCATATCCGTACCACTTCACCGTCTCACTGAACCTGAAAGCGAGTCCTATTCTACACCATTTCTGAGTGGCAGTTATTTTAAAATAGGCGGAGATTCTTATCGTTCCGTTCTTCTTATCACCTTCAAACCTCGCTACTTCTCGCCCCGTTTCTCTCCTGAGTTTCATTTGTTCATTCCGGATACGATTTGCTCAATAGAGGAGATACCATCCGATCTATAAGAGATTATGAGAATGCCATCGTCAAGCTTCTCAAAAAGCTCTTCCTTCTGATCTTATGTCATTGCCACGTCATGCATCTCAAGCTGGTAGACCTTGCTGTACTTGAATAACAGATTAACCGGAGTGAACTTTGATTAACTATTTATGTAATATAAAATTAATAGAAAAATGGTGCGAGTGAAGGAGATGGAGAGAAGGGATAAGATGGTATTGCCGGGCGATTTCCTTGGCACTTCTGAGGAGTTCATCCCGGGTACGGGAGTGTATGATCATGGAGGTAATTTGTATGCTTCTTATATTGGTGATGTCAGCATAGGCAGTAATAGAGTTATAAATGTGATACCGCGGGTGGATACGCCCCCGACGATTGAGGAGGGAGATGTGGTGATCGGTCAGGTTGTGGATATAAAGGATAACGTAGCAATAGTGAATATAGGTTGTGTGAAGGGCAAGGAGAGCCGTGAAGTCGCTGCTCCCGGTCAGGGCATCATCCATATATCAAATGTGAGAAACGGTTATGTGACGGAATTACAGCAGGAGTTTGGTTATCTTGACGTGGTAAAAGCGAGGGTAATAGACGCAAAGACGTTGAGGTTGAGTACCAAAGCGAAGGATCTGGGTGTGATAAAGGCGATGTGCATGAAATGCAAACGCGATTTGAAGAGGAAAGGGAATGTACTTACGTGCGATAGATGTAAGCATGTGGAGACGCGAAAACTTTCAGAAGACTATGGTAAGGGTCTGATATGAGGGTTGAAGAGAAGAAGAGGGTGAGGATAATAGAGCGGAGTGGCAGGGAACTGAGAGTGGAGCTACCGGGCGAGGATCACACGCTGTTAGCGCCATTGACGTCCAAACTGCTGGAGAATGAAGATGTGGATATTGCCACGTATGCAATCAAGCATAAACTGATGGGCACACCTGTCCTATATGTGAAGATGAAAGATGGGGATCCATTAGAAGCGCTAATATCTGCCGCTACCGCTCTTGCTCAGGAATACGCGGAATTTATGGAGCGATATAAGGCGGCAATAGTCTAGTGGCAGGACACGGGCTTCCCAAGCCTGTAACCCGGGTTCAAATCCCGGTTGCCGCATTTTAAAGGAAGCAGAAGAAGATGGATAGAATAAAGAAGTATGAGTTCAAGAAGGTGCTGGAAGAGCTGAGCAGGAAGGGTGGTCGAGGTACGGAGCTTATATCAGTTTATATCCCACCGGACAGGCAGATATCGGATGTTACATCGCACCTGCGTGAAGAATACGGACAGGCAATGAACATAAAGAGCAAGATAACCCGTACGAACGTACAGAGTGCACTCGATTCCATCATATCGAAGCTGAAATATCTGTATGTGGGAGAGAACGGGCTGGTTATCTTCTGTGGCGCGGTAGACAAGGGTGGCAACAAGACAGATATAGAGACGTATATCGTTGAACCACCCGAGAAGGTGCTCTCTTATATCTATCACTGTGATTCCTCGTTCTATCTGGAGCCGCTGGAGGCTATGATAGAGGAGAAGGATAAATTCGGGCTTATCGTACTCGACCGGAGGGAAGCAACAATTGGAATCCTGCAGGGCAAGGTGGTGGAACCATTGAAGCATCTCACCTCCTCCGTACCCGGTAAGATAAGGAAAGGTGGGCAGTCGGCGCCGCGATTCCAGCGGCTGCGTGAGATCGCAATTGATGACTTCTATAAGCGTATAGGTGAGCATGCAACCCGGATATTGCTCCCGGTGAGCGATCTCAAAGGCATCCTGATAGGGGGTCCGAGCCCGACGAAGGACGAATTCCTCAAGGGTGAATATCTCCATTACGAACTCAGGAACAGGATCATTGGCGCTTTTGACGTCGCATATACAGACGAATCGGGCTTGTATGAACTGGTAGAGAAAGCCGAGGATGCTCTTGAGGGGCAGGATCTGATAAGGGAGAAGAAACTGATGGTGCGGTTCATGAAACTCCTCGCGAATGACGACCGGATGGTCACGTACGGTAAGGACGAGGTATTGAAGAAGCTGGAACTGGGTGCGGTTGATACTCTACTGCTATCGGCGGATATAGATATGGAGCTTCTGCACGAACTGGTGGATAAGGCTGAGGAGACCGGAGCAGATGTGGAATTAATAACTTCGGATTTTGAGGAGGGTGCGCAGCTGAAACGTGCATTTGGTGGCGTTGCTGCCATATTGCGCTACCGTTCCAGGCAGAGACAGGATTTATAATGCGAAAAGTAGAATATATATACAGATGGTTGATGATAACATAATTCTGGTTGGTACGGGGCATATTTTAGAGAAGAGCGTACGTGAGGTTGAAGCGGTAATAGAGCGCGAGAATCCGGATATTGTCGCAGTTGAACTCTGCCCGTCGAGATATGAAGTGCTGAGGGGTGGTGTCACCGATTTCTCGGTTAAGGATGCAATAGCAGGCGGCAAGCCGTTTTTAATGCTCACTCACTGGCTGCTGGCGTATGTACAGCGTAAAATGGGGAATGAACTCGGTATAGAACCCGGAGCAGAGATGCTGGCAGCGATAAACAAGGCGGAAGAGCTCGGATGCAGGGTCGCACTGATTGATCGCCCGATACAGATAACGATGCTACGGTTCTGGAAGAAGATGAGGTTTATAGAGAAATTGAAGATGCTATTCTCAATCATTCTGGCAATAGCGAATATCGGGAGTTTCGGTGGCAAGGTGAAGGGCATAGACCTGAACAGCTTAACGAACGAAGACGTGGTGACGAAGCTGATAGAGGAGTTGAGAGAGTTTTCACCAGGTGCGGCTACCACGCTACTGGATGAGCGTGATGCATACATAGCGGGTAGTTTGCTCGCACTAAAGGGCGATGGTCCCGATACCGATAAGAAGATAGTGGCGGTGGTGGGTGCGGGTCATGTTGCAGGAATAAAGCGACTGCTCAATCATCCTGAATTGATACCGCCGCGTGAGGAGTTATGCAGAGTTCCAGATTCGGGCAGATTGAGCATAAAGAATCTATTTGGAATAGGTCTGGGCGTTGTCGTCGCGATACTCGCAGTGGCGATCTTATTATCCGGGCTATCGCTTGATATACTGATTCGTGCCCTGTTCTGGTGGTTTATAATAAACGGGAGTTTATCCGCCCTTGGGGTGCTAATCGCACGGGGGCATCCGTTTTCCGCATTAATTGCTTTTTCAGTGGCATGGCTCACTTCGTTAAACCCGTTCCTCGCTGCTGGCTGGTTCGCCGGTTTAATAGAGGCAAAGTTGAGGAAGCCATCAGGTGAAGATGTGAGGGGTATGATGAAGGTGGATTCATTGCGGCAATTGATGCGTAACAAGGTTTTCAAGGTCATCTTTGTGGCTGCACTGGCGAATGCTGGCAGTATGATCGGCACTTTCCTCGGCGCATATGTGGTACTTCATGTGGTGGGACTGGATGTAAGCCAGTTATGGCAGGGTTTGAGCAGGGTGATCTGAAAATGAGTGGTAGCACCGGATATGAGGATGAGGAGGGGAAGCTATGGCTGGGTGAGCATCTGATAGATAAGCATGATACTGTCAGATTTGAGGACTACAAGAGCGCGGTGAAGAGTGCGTTATTCAATGAGGTGGAGCGATTGGTAGCAGAAGCGGGGCAGAAGGTGCCTCCGGTCAATTCGGAGATAGTGGCGAATGAGCGCAAGGTGAGGTAGAGCGAGTCATGCACCTTCTTCATTACGGCTAACAGAGCCAATCTCGCTGCGATACACCTGAAGACAAATAAAATTGTGAATATTTGAAATTATAATTTCAAATATGGGAATATTTTTATATAAAATGGTAAATACGAACAAGAGTGAAGGGAGATGGGTTTATCCAGGGCACGAAGAAGATTACAGTAATGCTCAGTAAGAAAGATTTATCCGGAAGGAGTATATTTCTCAAACTGGCGGTAGCATTAAACGAGCAAAAGCAGGTGATGGAGAATAATCTGATAGAAGCTAACAGGCGGCTTGGAGAGGTAGCTGCGAGGAGCATTGAAGCGGATTATATCATGCAAACATTCCCATTCAGAACGCTCAATCAAAAAAATCCATTGAAGAGGAGAGGACAGCGAGAAGTGAAGTGGAGAATATCATGAATACGATGATCAATTCGCTTATTGTAGTGGGCCGTGGAGGAAAGATTATAAAAGCGAATGTCTGTGGTGTATGTGACATAACCGATAAGAAGCGGGCGGAAGAAGAGCTCAGGCGGTCAGAGGAGCGATATCGGGTATTGATAGAGAATTCGGTGGTGTGTTATTGCATCTTGCAGGATGGCAGGGTGAAATATGCGAATCCAGCGGTAGAGAGACTGTTTGGCTATTCGCGAGAGGAGATGCAGTCTGAGGATTTCAACTTTCTTGAAGCGTTCTTCCCGCCTGATGTTCGGGAGACTGTGATAGAGAACCTGAGTAGAAGAGCGGCGGGTGAAGAGCCCCATGATTACGAGCTGCGGATGTGGAATAAGAATCACGAGCCGATATACGTGATCGTGCGTAA